>JAAZOT010000044.1 GCA_012797605.1 Spirochaetales bacterium
CAACTGGTATATACTTTTAGACGAAGCCCACAAGGGTGATCGTGAAGATAGCAAAAGACAAACATTCTATTCTATTTTAAGTAGAAATGGCTTTATTTTTAACTTTTCTGCAACGTTTACAGATGATAGAGATTATGCAACTTGTGTTTATAACTTTAACCTTGCAAGATTTATCGAAGAAGGATACGGCAAACATATTTATATTTCAAAAGAAAATATTAAAGCATTAGAAAATAAACAAGATTTCACCGATGCAGAAAAACAAAAAATACTACTTAAAATATTTATTTTACAAGCAGCAATCAATAAACAATTTGAAGAAATTAGGAAAATTTCAAATAATTTATATCATAAACCACTTTTACTTACACTTGTTAATTCTGTAAATACAGATGATTCTGATTTAGAGATATTTTTCAAAGAAATCGAAAAAATTGCACTAGGCAATGGCAATAAAGAAATTTTGGAAAAAGCAAAAGAGGAAATTATTGCCGAACTATCTTCTAATGAAGCAAAATTTGAGTTTGAAGAAAAACAATTAAATCAAAATTTACAAGAAATAATTCAAAATTTAAATTATTCGGATATCTTAAGCTATGTCTTTAACTCATCAACAAACGGAAAAATTGAAGTTTTAAAGATACCATCTAATAAACAAGAATTGATATTTAAACTTGCTACTTCAGATAGACCATTTGCTTTAATGAAAATAGGAGATATTACAGAATGGATAAAAAATAAGCTTTACAATTATGAAATAATTGAAAAATTTGATTACGAAAGTATTTTCAAAAATATCAACAATAATGAGGATATTTCTATTTTAATGGGCTCTCGTTCTTTCTACGAAGGATGGGACAGCAATAGACCAAATATAATCTTGTTTATCAATATTGGGAAAGGCACAGATGCCAAAAAATTTGTTCTTCAATCTATTGGGCGAGGAGTAAGAATAGAACCATTGCCAAATAAACGAAGAAGAGCTGTTTATCTTTATAATAATCAAGAAATAGATTATGATATTTTTTACAAAATAAAAGATTATATCGAACCGCTTGAAAGTTTATTTGTTTTTGGAACAAAAGCAGATAACTTAAAAGAAGTTATCGAAACATTAAAACAAGAAAAACCCGAAGTTTTGCTTGGTGATTTGTTTGAAATCAATCCTGCCGTTAAGGACAAAGATTTACTTATTCCTGTTTATCGCGATTCAGACAAAATCATTGTTGAAGAAAAAGATATTGTTAAATATCCTATTCATCCCGATGATTATGAAATGGTAAAAAATTATTTTATTTATATTAATGAAAAAGTTGCATTAAGCAAGTATGATTGTGATGTTAGAGTATTAAATAAAATAAAAGTAGGTTTTAATGGGCATAAAAAAGATTATTTTATCGAAACAAAAGAACAATTAAAAATCAATAACCCAGAATTTTTATTACAAAATATATTTAAACATTTTTCAAATAAAACAAAAGAGTTTCAAACATTTAAAAAACTTGATGAAGAAATTATACATTTCAAA
>JAAZOT010000045.1 GCA_012797605.1 Spirochaetales bacterium
GCAACAGATTTAATAATAAATGGTTTATTGAAATAACTCATTTACCAAAATAATCACAATTATTAATAAAAATTTAGTTCTATTTGCATCTTGCAATATTTTTAAAATATCCTATTTTACAAGTATAAATTATGTAAAAGAGGATTATATGATGAGATTTGATTTTAAGTTAAAAGGGGAAAAAATTTGGTATTTGATTTTAATATTGGTTTTAGTTATCTCTAATAGATATTTTACAAATGAATTAGCTAAAAAGATTGATCTATCAGATTATAATAATATAAGCAAAGCTTTGCTTAAAATATCGGGAATTTTTGTTTTTGGTATTATCAATATAATTTTATCATTTTTAATAATCAAAAACATTATAAATTCAATCTATTTAAATGATAAAAGTTTTGTCTTTCTTGTACAATTGGGCGAATATTTTTGGCTGGTCGTATCTTCAACTTTTTTGATGATAATTACATTATTTATTTACACACCATTTTACATAAGAAGGTATGTAAAATTTATCTCTTCAAATACATATTATGAAGAAAAGAATTTTGAATTTAATGGGAAAGGTGAAGAGTTATTAGGGATAATGATATTTTTATTGGTAATACCTTATGTTACAATAGTTGTTTTATCACTTAACCTTGAAGAGATAACTCCTATGAAGATAGTATTGTTTGCATTAATATTTTTTATTGCCTTTATAATGATAGTTTCATATATCTTTTATTATATTAAATGGTTGATAAATTTTATTTATTCAGATATTGAGATTAGATTAAGGGCAAAAGCTAAGCAGTCAATATTATTTTTATTAGGACAAATATTACTTACTATTATTACTTTATTTATTTATCTACCTGCTGCAATCATAAAAATAATTCAATATATTGCAGATAATATAAGAATTGATGACTATACAGATAAAATATATAAGATAAACACAGAATTCACTATTAAAGAATCTTGGAAATATTTAGGAGTGCAGATTCTTTTAGCCATTATAACCATTGGTATATACCTACCATGGGCATATTGCAATATAATAAAATATATTTTGGAAAGAATAGTTATAGAAAAAAAAGAACCAGGTACCCAGCAAAACAGTATAATTATTGAATCAAATTAATATTAGAAGAATAATTAGAAAGATACAAATCTCACTTATAACTTTTCTATTGATTCTAAAATTGTATTTAAAGGCTGAGCTCCAACAAACTCCATACTCTCATTTATAACAGTTTTTGGAACAGAACTAACATTATATTTTATTGCTAAAGGAGTGAAGGTAGAGCTTTCAATCATATCAGCAATAATATTGGGATTTATAATGGCAAGTTTATGTGCCGCCATTACTGCTGATGGGCAATATGGGCAAGTCAAAGTGACAAAGACTTGAATATGGACTTTTTTTTCAATATTTTTTATCCTTTTTTCGACATCAGAATCAACCGGTTCCCCTGCTCCAGCTAATTCAAGGCAAGCTGCGATAAAAGAATTAATTTCATATCCTGCTGGAATACCAAAAAATCTTACACCTAAAACAGATTCCTTTTCATCTGTAATTAAAATTGATGGGATTTTATCAATATTGTACTTATGTGCTAAATCTTTTTCTTTAACAAAATCATGTTCAAAAAGTTTAATCTTATCTGATAAAGAACTGATTTCTTCTAAAAATTGATGATTCATTAAACATGAAGGACATTCAATATCCTGAGTCCAGAAATGAATCTTTATAGGTTTAACCATCTTAGAAAACAATTGTTTCAATTGATCCTTTGTTTTTTCGTCAAAGAGTGCCATATTTTATTCCTCCTTTTTAGACATTACATATTCACAAGCAGAAAGAGCTGCTTTTGCTCCTTCTCCAGCCGCTATTATAATCTGTTTATATGGAACAGAAGTTACATCTCCTGCTGCAAAA
>JAAZOT010000046.1 GCA_012797605.1 Spirochaetales bacterium
ATTTCTTCATTTTTTTCCAATTTAAGATTTCTAATGGTACCTGAAAAAATTACCTTTTTTTCTTTTATTATCATGACTTTATCGCAAATTTTCTCAAAAAGGTGAACCCTATGAGTCGAAATAATAGTTGTACAACCTTTATTTTTCAGCTTTTTTATCTCTTCTATCATCTTTTGGACCAATACTTGATCTAAAGTTTCAACTGGTTCATCTAGTATTATAAGTTCTGGTTCGTCTAGAATTGCTCTTATGAAGCTGATAATCATCTGAAGTCCATGGCTAAGTTGCTCAGGCCTCAAATATAAAGCGTATCTTAAATCGAAATAATCGAGATAATTTAATATTGTTTCCAATATCTGAACTTCTTTTAAGTTGGTGTTATATCTATAATAAAGAGCAAGATTATCTAGTATATTCATGTTATTTATAAGTGCTGCGTCCTGAAATAAAAATCCAGTTTTCCTATGGAAATCCAACATCTGTTTTTTTGAAAATAAGGAGATTGATTTACCATCAACTAAAATTTGCCCAGATGTTGGAAGTTTAAGTCCGGCAATAAGTTTTAATAAAGTTGTTTTGCCTTCACCAGCTCTTGAAGTTACAATGTGACACAAGCCTTTTTCAAAGTTTTCATTTATAGAATCTAGAATTAAGTCATCACCATAAGAAAAACTTAAATTTTTTACCTCAATAAATGGCAATTTTTTCTCTCACTCTATTTTAATTTCATTAAAATAAAATTTCTAATAAAAGGCATAAAACTATAAAATTAAACATAAATAAAAATGGTTATAATAATATCAAAAATAATTGTAAAAATTATGCATTCCATTACAGTTTTAGTTGTAATAGCTGGAATTGTTGTAGAAGATTTGACTTGAAAACCATTATAAATTGGTATAGAAGAAATAAATAAACCAAATAAAAGGCTCTTTAATAAACTAGAAAATATATCTGCAAAAGTTATAGTGTTCATTATATAATTGAAAAATATATCAAATGATAAACCAATAGTAAGTAGAGAAACTAAAAAACCGCCAATTAATGCTATGGCATTAAAACATATTGTTAAAACAACAAGAGCTAAAGTTACACCGATTATCCTAGGAAATATAATAAAAGTAAGGGGGTCAATACCCATCATTTCTAAAGCATCCACTTGATTTGTTACAACCATATTCCCTATTTCACTTGCAATTGCAGTACTAGATCTACTTATTACAATAAAGGCTGTAAATAGTGGGCCAAGTTCCCTTATTATTACAATTTTTAGCACTTCTCCAATGAATTCTTGTCCACCTATCTTTGAAAGCTGAGTAAATACTTGAATAACAGTAACTGCGCCTAAGGCAAGAGCAACTATGCTTATTAAACGAAGAGCAAGATTTCCAGTGAAATATACCTGTGCTAAGAAATTTTTATTGATTGTTCCCCTATTTCTTTTTTCACTGAAATAGGCTGGAAGAGAATATACTATAAGCCCGCAAACTCCACCTATGAATTTTGAGAATAATTTTATTTTATCATTTGTATTTTGAATTGTTTTTTTTAAATTCATAGTTTTATACTTTTACAAAATTAATTTTGCTAAATTAATTATAAGAAAATTATAAAGTTTTTCAAGGAGATTTAAGTAAAATCAAAGTTAAAGATATTACAAAGTAAAAAAATTCAAAAACCCAAAATTTTTAGTTCAGCCAATTTTATAATTTTTTATTAAAGTCGTCTTTCAAGACATATCTATAAATCAATCCTACTAAATCAATCATTTATGACTTTTGTAAACATCTTTTATTAGGTTTTAACTGAGATAAAAAAAGAGCTGAAAGCATTAAAATGGCACCAACAATCCTTACTATATTTGTTGATTCTTTTAATATTAAAATACCTCCAACAAAAGCAAAAAAAGATTCAAGGCTCATTATTATTGATGCTAAAGCTGGATGAGCTTTTCTTTGCCCAACTATTTGAAGAGTATATGCAACAGAAATGGATAAGATTCCACCGTATAAAATAGGATATTTTGCATCAAATATTTTTTCAATAATGTTCTTATCTTTAATTTCGATGATAAAAGCCATAATCATAGAAAGGATTCCACAGATTAGGAATTGACCAATTGCCAATATTAGATTATTTATCCTATTTGAAAAATGGCTTATTATTAATATATGAATAGCCCAAAATATTGCACCTATTGCTACAATTATATCTCCTTTATTTATAATGAATCTACCTTCTGAACTTAAAAGATAAAGCCCAATAAAAGAAACAATAGCCGAAATAAAATAGATAATATCTGTTTTCTTCCTTAATATGATTGATAAAAATGGAACTATAATAACATATAATCCGGTTATAAATCCAGCATTCCCAGCAGAAGTATACACTATGCCAATCTGCTGAAGATTTGCTGCGATGAAAAGAACAACACCAGTGATAAGAATACCATAAAAGTCATTTTTACTTATGGGGATTTTATCATCTTGAATATTGTTTTTGTTTAATTTACTTTTTTTATTTAAAATAACGAATACTGGAATTAAAGTTATAGCACCTAATAAAAAACGAACACCATTGTAAGTAAAAGGTCCTATGTAATTCATCCCTACCCTTTGAGCGACAAAAGCGAAGCCCCAGATTGCAGCTGTCAATAGAAGTAAAAGTTCTGAAAAGAAGATAATGCCCTTCATAAAGCCTCATTTTTGAAATGAAATCTTTTAAAATGAATTTGACAAGAAAAAAAAAGATATCATTCTTTTTAGCGATTATGAAAGATAAAAAGTTGTTTTCTTCTACCCTTTATAAAGATAGGTTAGGACACTTTTATATTCTTGATAATGCTGGATCAATAATGCCAGCAGTCTCTGACACAACATATACTTCTCTTTTTTGTTTTACCTGTAAACTTAAAGAAGATATAAACAAAGATAAACTTCAAATTGCATTAGAAAAGACTATTAAAAGGTATAAATATCTATACTGTAAATTAAAAAAAGGTTTATTCTGGTATTATCTTGAAGAAATTGAGAAAAAACCAAAGATTGAAGATGATATAGAACCAGCCTGTACAAATTATTCGATCTTTTCTTCACCACTTTTTCGAGTTAGAGCTAAAGAAAAAAGAATAAGTGTCGAATTCTCACATGCCTTAACAGATGGAACTGGGGCTATCGAATTTTTAAAAACACTCCTTTTCGAATATTTTAGTATCTTAGGGTATAATCTTCCATCTACAAATATAACTATTGCTTCCTCCCCTATTGACAATGAAGAATTTGAAGATGGTTATAAAAAGTATTATGAACAAAATATTCCAAAGCCAGATCCGCTTCCTATAGCTTTTCATATCCCTGGAAAAGTTTTGCCAAAGCATACATATAGGGTTATCTTTGGATATTGTAAAGTTGATCAGGTTTTAAAAGTTGCAAAATCAAAAAACCTTACTTTAACAGAGTTTTTATCTGCAATCTATATTTATAGTCTTCAACAAATCTATTTTTCAATAGATGAAAGTAAAAGAAGAAGATATTCTCCTTTTATTGCATTTGAAACTCCGATTAATTTAAGGAAGATCCATCCATCTAAAACTATGAGAAACTTTTCTTTGTTTTTAATATCAAGGATAGATTGTAGGATGGGTAGGTATTCTCTTGAAGAAATATTCGAGTTAACTCATCTTCAGATGCAAACTGAACTTAAAAAGAAAGAACATTTAAAAATGATTAAGAGAAATGTAGCAAGTGAATACATCTTTGCCCTTCGACTTGTTCCCTTGTTTTTAAAAGTTCTTGTTTTAAGATCCGCATTCTACTACCTTGGAGATGGCTTAATTACTGGTTTTTTATCTAATATAGGTAAAATAGATCTTGATCCTGTTTACTTCGAATATATTGATTATTTCGATTTTATTCCAGCCCCTGGAAAGGCTTCAAAAACAAATTGCTCCGTTGTTTCGTTTGACAATAAACTTTCTATAGCTTTTGGAAGTCGAACAGAAGAAAAAGAGTTGGAAAGAATCTTCTTTAGCACACTTGTTTCCCTTGGGATTGAAGTTCATGTAACTATAAAGTTCTAACTTGGACTATGTTAAAATAAGATTTTAATAATAAAATTTGATTTTTATAATATTTTAATTTTTTTTTATAAATTTTTTAATATATCTATTTTATAAATTTTGAGGAGTAAGGTATGCCATATTGTTATAATTGCGGTGTAAAACTCGATGACTTAGCAGATACTTGCCCTCTTTGTGGAGCTAAAATCCCAATAAAAAAGGATTCTATTAATAAATTAGGAAAAGAAAAATTGGATGAAAATAATATAATCAAAGAGGACGAAAGATTTAATGATAAAGAAATAGTTAATCTTAAAAATAATAAAAATATATCTGATTTTCTTTACCCTGCATATGAAAGTTCATCAGAAAAGCAGAGAATAACATCAATTCTTGAAATAATAAGTGTTAGCTTTATTATTTCAATTTTATCAATTGTATTGATAAATTTTATACTTGAAGGGAAGATTACATGGTCTAAAATCCCAGCTTTTTCGATTTTTTTTGCATGGTTGATAATTGCATCAATTCTTGTATTTAATAGGAAAATCTTTTTCAGCCTTTTATTTATTTTCCTCTCTATTTTTGGATATCTAGTTTCCTTAGATAGTCTTAATAAAAAAATTGACTGGTCTATTAATTATGCATTACCAATATTAGCTTTTTGTGTTGCGGTATTTACTATTCTTTTTTTTATAAGCAAAAAAACAAAATTAAAGGGATTAAACCTTTTTGCATATTATCTTCTTGGTGGTTGCTTAATCTGCTTTGAAATAGATATAATTATAAATATTAATACTATGGGACATATATTCATAAGTTGGTCAAAATATGTAAGTTTTGCAGTCGTACCAATTTCTTTATTTCTTTTATATATTCACCATAGATTTGCTACTAAACTTCCTGGGAAAAGAACATTTAGAATTTGAGTGCTATAAAAATAATTAAATACATAAAATTAATAATTTAAATAATTCTCCAAAATAATAATTAACCCAAATAGTAATTAAAAGGAAATAACATGAAAAAAAAGATTCCATTTTCGCCACCAGATATTTCAAAAATTGAGATCAAAAAAATAAATGAGGTATTAAAATCTGGATGGATCACAACAGGTCCAAAAGTTGCTGAATTCGAACAAAAAATCAATCAGTATTGCAATACTGATTTTGCAGTTGCCTTAAATAGTGCTACCGCTGCGATGGAACTTGTCCTTAGAATGCTTGATATTAAGAGTGGAGATGAAGTCATAACCTCTTGCTATACTTATGCAGCGACGGCAAATGTCATTGTTCATAGAGGAGCAAAACCTGTTTTTATAGATGTTGAAAAAGATAGATTTCAAATGGATTTGAATAAACTAGAAAAAGCGATAAATTCTAAGACAAAAGTCATAATGCCAGTAGATTTTGGGGGAGTTCCAGAAAGATACGATGAAATTAAACAAGTTTTATCTAAGTTAGATAGAGAGGATATTGTGATCTTAGCTGATTCTGCACATTCTTTTGGTTCAAAATATAAAGGAAAAGTTGTTGGAACACAAGCAGATTTCCATACTTTTTCCTTTCATGCAGTAAAAAATCTCACGACAGCAGAAGGTGGAGCAATTGTATTCAATAAGAACAGGATTAACGAAAATCTTGTCCTTGATGAAAACCTTTGCAAAAAGATGAAGATAATAGCTCTTCATGGACAATCGAAAGATGCTTTTGCAAAATTGAAACCAGGCGCATGGGAGTATGATATTATAGCAGATGGATTTAAATGCAACATGACGGATATTATGGCAGCATTTGGTTTAGGACAAATAGAAAGATTTAATGGTATGCTTTTAAAACGAAAACAAGTTCATGATATTTATAGCAAATATTTGAAAGAAGAAAGCTGGGCTATCCTACCTTTTGATAAAGATGAACAAGACACATATACAAACTATCATCTTTATCCTTTAAGAATAAAAGGATTTAATCTTGAAAAAAGGAATAAACTAATATTAAATTTGGCAGAAAAAGGAATAGCTACAAATGTTCATTTCATCCCACTTCCTATGTTTAGTTTCTATAAAGGTCTTGGATATAAAATAGAAGATTATCCGAATGCCTTTGATCAATTTGCCAATGAAATTTCACTTCCTATCTATTCCACATTAAAACCTTCTGATGCCATATATGTTGTAGAAAATTTGATTGTAGAAGTAAAAAAGTTGTTTAAGGATTAAAATTTTCATTATTATTTTTTATTTTAATTTGATATTATCTTCAATCAAAATGAAATACTTATATTGATTTTAAACTAAAATCCTAATGGTTTATAATCTTAACTTTGGAACTTTAAACTTTATTATCTGGAATTGTAAATTTATCTTTATCGAAATCCTCTGAACCAATCCAGATATCAATTTTCAAACCATCATTTGTTTCATTTAAATCTATAAACTTTACCTGCCATCCTATAAGATCGAGTCTTGCTTCTCCAAGAAGATTATTTCCTGCTAAATTCCCATAATACCCGGAAAGTTCAGGTCTTTGACCTATTGAAATCAGTCTCTTAAGTTTTTCAATATCTTTCTTTGTCCTTTTCGTATCATCGAAAATGGCAAGATGAATACCATCCTTCTCTTTATGTAATGATATAATCATTCGGGTAGGATCCTCTTGAAGTATAAAATGAGAAACCTCACTTATAATTTTTACTATCATCTCTTCTTTTTGCATATTTTTCTCTTATTTTATTTTTTTTACCTAACTTTTTATCTTTAAAAATTCTAATTTTGGTTGTTTTTATGATTCGATTGATTTTACTGATTTACCTTTATTTTACTTATTTAGTTTTATTATTGAAGCATTTTCTAGCCAATCTAATATAGAAACTATAAATGTTGCAACAAGACCTCCAGCGAATCCATTATTGTATAGATTTAATCCTCCAACCCAGTTTGCAGTATATTGAACAAGTATTATATGTAAAGCCCCTGCTATTAAACCGGTAAAAATACCAAAGCTTCCAGAAATTGGAGCCAATGTGGTAGAGAATAATGTTCCCAAAATTATTGCTGGTGAATTCAACGGTTTTTTAAGAAGAATTGCTGTTATTATAACACCAAAAACGACTGGAAGGCAATTTTTTATATTCTTACCAAATGCAGCAAATCCTAATATTGTAAATAATCCACCTAAAACTGGTCCATTTGTTGGGGATTTTGATATCAAAACATATATATAGAATATCAAAGTTAAAGTGCCCATATTTATAAATGTAGCTTCTCTAGAAGTAGAAGTAACAAAATCTGAAGGAAGGCGTCCATTTTCTTTTTGTAAACTAAAGAAGGATTTAATGTTAACCTTTGGATTTTTATATAAACCTAAAATTATAAATAATAAGCAGGTCAATGGAATAATAAAAACATCTATATGACTGGATGTTTGTGACCAAAATTCTAAAAGTTTTAATTCAACTTTAAGATTTCTCAAGATTGAAGAGATAAAAATAGATAAAAATCCAGCTGTCATCCCTACATTGTATAGATTATAACCTTGATGAAACCTTAACATATAGATAGCCACAGGTGGTAAAAATATACCTATTATGCTTGTAAAAATAAAACCAGATAAAAAACCTAATATTGGATTTAAGTTTATTTCAAAAGATATCAAAGAGAAAACAGGGCATAGAGCAGAACCAAAAAGTGCAATAAATATGTATTCAATAAATCTTTTTTTTGTAATCCTACTTGATATAAAGACTCCAAACCATATTGATAATATTGACGGCAAGTTTTTACCAAAAAGGGCAAAACCAAATATTGTAAATACAGCAGCAAAAACAGCACCACTTATTCTAACTTTCAAGAATAACAATAAAAATATGCTTAAAAGGGAAAGGAGAGAAGCATTTAATAATGTTCCTCCAACACCTGCAATAGCAAAATAATCAGAAATAAGCCTCGATGCTGAAATTTGAATCCTTATAAACCCATTTATCGTTTCAAAAAAACCACAAAAGATGAATGACACTAAAATGATTATTAGAAAATAAATTATAAGGATATGATATGTAAAATCTTTAGTCATTCGAATCCTTTTAAATTTTTACAAATTAAGTATATAATAGTATGAAAATTTTTACAAATTAAAGTTTAAGTAAAATATTCTCTTATAGATTAGATATTTTGAAATCTTTTTCGTTTCTTAAAATACAGCTTAATTCCTATAAATATAGAAACTAATAGGCATATAAGACCACAAATAATTAATGAAGCTGATGCAGATATTTTTTCAGCTAAAAAACCTATAATCAAAGATCCAAAAGGCATGAGACCTCTGAAGGATGTTGTGTAAAATCCCATTACCCTACCTCTTTTATCATCTGGGGTTTTTGATTGGATTAGTGCGTTTGTAGAGGAGCTTTGTAAAACCATTGAAGCACCAGCTATAAAAATGTTTATTAAACCAATATAAAAAATTTTATTGAAAGAAAAAAAGATAAGACTCATAGCAAATACAATTGAAGAGATTATTATAACTTTAGTAATGTTATCATAATTTTTTCTAGAAGCCAAAAACAAAGTCGAAGTTAATGCTCCAAATCCAAGACTTCCCATCAAAAACCCTAGTGTATTGGAAGCTCCTTTATACATCTTAACAGCAATGACAGGTAAAATTGTTGTAAAAGAAATCCCAAAGAGGCTAAAGAAAGTCAGTAGCAAAAGTGGATATGAAACATCTACCGTTTTTATGACAAAATCAAAACCATCTTTTAGTGAAATTAATATATTATGGTTTTGAAGAGACGATTTTATTTTTCTGATTTTAATAGCGAATAAAGAGAATAGAACGAAAAGAAAACTTATTGCATTTATTATAAAACAATAACCCTCTGAAATTTTTAATAAAAGTAAACCTGCTATGCTTGGTCCTACAAGTCTTGCTGCATTAAAAAGAGAGGAGTTTAATGCTATGGCATTTGGCAAATCCTCTTTTTTATCTATCAATTCAACAAACATAGATTGACGAGATGGAATTTCGATAGCATTTAATATGCCTAAAAGACAGTAAAGAATATATACAAGATTTACTGTAATGATATTTTTTAAAGTTAGAAAACCAAGTACAAAAGCTACCAACATCATTAAAAATTGCATTATTTTGACTATGGCAAGTTTATTCATTTTATCTATATAAGTTCCAGCTATAGGTGAAATTACAAGTGCTGGTATTTGAGATAAAAAGGTTGAAACACCAAGAGCAATAGCAGAACCTGTTAATCTATAAATCAACCAACTAGTTGCAACCTGCTGCATCCATGTTCCTATTAAGGAAATCCCCTGTCCTATATAAAAGATTCTATAATTTCTGTTTCTAAGGGAGCGAAAAGTATCTTTCAAGTACATCTATAAACCACCATATAGTTTTATTTCTAGTAATATTTTTTAGTAATACTTTGCTTTATTTGCAATGCTATAAATCATTATTTTACTTTATTAATTTATTATTACATTGTATCATTTCCAACAGTGAGGATCCTCACCATATAAATTCTTTTTCACAGCATAGACCATAGCCCTACATCCTAAACAAAAACTTGAATCGCACCTTTGGCATTTACCTTGAATAAGATTTCTATTTGTTAAATCTTTAAGTATCTTTGAATTTTCAAAGATATCATATAATTCTGAATTCAATAAGTTTCCAATTACTAAAGGGAGCCTTCTACAAGGAAAGACGCTACCATCTGGCATTATAGCACATCCATCTTGACCAACTATACAGTTTGCAACCTTTATAACTGTTTTATAAATTTTTTCTTTTTTATTTCTTTTTTGATACTCTATCTTTAATGCTCTATATTCATAACTCTTACTTGCATCATAACCATTTTCAATTAATAAGTGATTCCATAATTTTTTAAGCATATTCTTTGTTAAAACATTTGAAAATTCATCTTTAGATTGTCCCAAAGGGACTAGCCTTTCTATTATTATTCCATCAAGATTATTTTCTTTACCAAACTCAACTAACTTAAAAGCATCTTCATAATTTTTTTTATTTACTGTAAACATGAGGATCTTCTTAAATCTTTTGCTTTCAACAAGATTCATCTCTTGTAATACTTTTTTATAAACCCCACTGCCCCTTATTTTATCATTTGTGCTTTCAGTGACACCATCAAGAGAAAATAGAATATTTTTGCATTTCTTAAATTTTTCTAGTTGATCTATATATTTTGAAAGAATAGTCGCGTTTGTAATTATATCTAGCTGCTTTACTGTTTGTTTTTGTTCAAGATAAGAAAACAATTCAAAAATTTCTTCTTTTAATAGAGGTTCTCCACCAGTTAAAAGAAGATTTAAACGAGCCTTCCACCTTTTCATGGATCTATCAATATTATCAGCAATTGCTTTCAATTTTTCTATTGATAGTTCGCTATTTGCAGAATAATCATCTTGATAACAATGAGTACATCTAAGGTTGCAGCGATTTAATATGTGCCATTGGATATGAAATTCTTTCATAGGTGAAAATTATATTAAAAAGCAAAAATAGCAAAATTTATTGCATATTGCTTGAAAATTAATAATTATTATCTATCATAAATCTATGAAACCGACTTGCATTTCTATATATTTCACTTTGCTAAAATATTTATGCTAATATTTTATTCTACTAAATTACTTATTTTATTAAATAACAATAAAGGAAATATTATGAATAAACTTATTAAAAAAGATATTCCTATTCATTTTGTATTAAGTGGTGGTGCAGCAAAAGGTTTTGTTCATATTGGAGTATTAAAAGGATTTGAAGAGTTAGGGATAAAGGTGGCTTCTATAACTGGAACTTCAGCAGGAGCATTGTTTGGTGGTATTTGGGCTATGACTTTAGGCTATGACAAATGTAAAAAAAAGATTGATGAATTTATGGAATCACAAGTTTATAAAAATTTTACCCAAAATTATCTTCTTCCAGATATTGGAAACAAGAAGAATGAGGAAAAGGAAACAATTTTTACTTTTTTTAAAAAGAAAGAAAAATTCAAAAGCAAATTTACAAAAATCTCTACATCAGTATCCGAAAAATTTTTTTCTGTAATAAAAGGAACCAAAGCTATTTTTAATCTTTTTGATGATGAAGCTCTTGTTGCCAGCGAAGATATAAACAAAATCTATGAGACAATTTATCTTGATACTAAAATAGAAGATTTGAAAATACCCTTTATAGCAGTAGCATCAGATATTCGAACAAAATCTATTTATTGTTTTAAACAGGGAAAACTCTCAACTGCTGTAGCAGCAAGCACCGCCATCCCTTTCATCTTCCCATCTGTTAGGCTTGATGGCATGATTTTATATGATGGTGGTATAGTTGCGAATTTACCAGTCAATGAATCGATAGAAAACTTTGGTAAAGGGATACGAATAGGTGTTGATGTTGCTACCTCACCCATTCCAATAGATGAAGATACAAATTTCATGGAAGTATTACAACAAATAATTTCTACATCCATTTGGTCTAAGCAGCTTTCAGATAGAAAGATATGTGATATTTTATTTACCCCTGTTAAAGATTCGATAGGATGGTTTGATTTCCATCTTAAAGATAAACTTATTGAAACTGGTTATAGAGCAGTTGTTGAAAGTAAAAACGAGATTATTCTAAAATTAAATAATATCATTAAAAGTAAATATCCTAAAAAAAATCTATTTTCTATATTTCAAAGGTAAATTCAGAAAAACAACAATTTTTTATTAAGTTTTTTATAACTTTTTTATTTAAGTATTCAATAATTCTTTGTTATACTTCGACAGAATAACCTTCATATGCAAGCATTATCTTGAATGGTAAATTCTTATTATCCATCTCTTTCTGAATTTCATCCAATTTCTGGTCAGTATGATTTGGATTGAAATGTGTGCAGATTAACATCTTTTTAATATTAGCTTGAGCAGCATTTTCTATGGCCATATCATAGGTAGAATGTCCAAATCCTTGCACTATCATATTTGCTGATTCGTACTCCTCTTTTGTATATTGTGTATCATGTATCATTATATCACAATCTTTTGAAAAGTTTATTACTGCTTTATCTCCCCCTATTTTTGATTCAATATCCCAGATGCATGCTATGGAGCTTTGCTTTTCACAATCTATTATCTTATAATATATCGCTCCTTGTTGCGGATGAGATGGAGCAAAAGATTGCATCGCAGTAATGGTAAAAATATCTTTATTTTCATATTTAATAGTAAAACTTGAATTATCTTTAATGATATAATGATTTCTTTGACTTTTTAAGTCTTTATATTCAATAGGAAAATTTGGTGGAAGCATGTTTCTTTCAAGTATTTTACCTACATGCATTTTTAAAGCCTGCATTCCATATAGATTTAAAATGGTTGAAGACAGAAAATTAGGAGCAAAAAATGGAAATTCAGTTGTATGATCGGGATGAAGATGAGTAAAAAGCATGGTCATTGGCTGCACTTCATTTTTCCAGTTTTTCATAATATCTTTGCCAAGTTTTACTATTCCTGAACCTGAATCTAAAATTATCCTGATAACTTTCCCATCTATCTCTTTTGTTATAGTGACACAGGTAGTATTTCCACCATATTTAACTGTATCTGGACCTGGGACTGGATAACTTCCTCTAACACCATAAAATTTTAGTAACATACTTTATCCTTTTTCTCTCATTTATTATATCGTAAAATAATAGTAGAAACTTGTCAAATTTTAAAAAAAAATTAATAAATATTAAAAAGGATTTAATATAAAATAAAAATTTATTTAAAATAATTTTTTAATAAACTTGAAAAATTTTTAATTAATTTTATTATTAAATTACAGGATTATTAGGAGGATATGATGAAGAAAAGCTTAACAATACTCTTTATAACACTTGTTTTCCTATTTGTCTTTAGTTGCTCGACTTTGAGTATTGGTCCAAAAGGACCCGTAAAACTAGTAATTTTACATACAAATGACCATCATGGACATCCTTTAAAATTTGATAACTATCCTATGAAAGGGGTTGGTGGGCTTGCTGCTAGAGCAACATTGGTTAATCAGGTCAGATCTGAAAATGAAAATGTTCTTGTTCTCGATGCTGGTGACATAAACACTGGGGAATCAGAATCAACATTTTTCAATGCTGAACCAGATATTATTGGTTACAATTACATAGGTTATGATGCAGTTACACTTGGTAACCATGAATTTGATAACCCCCTTCCAGTTCTTCAAAAACAGATGAAAGATGCAAAATTCCCATTTTTATCTGCGAACATTAAATATAAAGACGGTAAATATGTTGGTCAACCTTATATTATTAAAGAATTCAAAGGCTTAAAAGTTGCAATCTTAGGTTTAACAACTACTGAAACAAAAATTGTTGGAAATCCAGCAATTGTTGGAGATCTAATAATTGAAGAGGAAATTGCAGTTGCTAAAAAATTTGTCCCAGAACTCAAAAAAAAGGCAGATATTGTTATAGTTCTTGGACATTTGGGAGTTTATGATACATATGGATCTAAAATACTTGCACAACAGGTTAGTGGAATAGACCTTATTATCGATGGACATTCCCATACTTTCATGAAAGAACCTATTGTTGTAAATGGAACCCCTATTGTTTCAGCTTATCAATGGGGATTGTATGTCGGTAAAGCTGTTTTAACAGTTGAAAAGAAAAAAGTTACATCTTTCAATTGGGAAGCTATTCCAGTCAACTTGCAGGAAAAGAAAGCAGATGGAAGCATGGGGTTTATCACACAAGAAATCAAAGAAGATGCAAAGCTACTAGATTTGCTTACTCCATATAAAGCAAAAGTAGAACAGATTTTAGCTGAAGAAATTGGTGAAGCTTTAGACACATTCCCAAATGCAGAATCAAGAAAAGCTGAAACAGCCCTAGGAGATCTTGTCGCAGATGCAATGCTTGACTATGTAAAACCTCTTGGTGTTTCTTTTGCAATAAATAACGGTGGCGGAATACGAGCAGATTTACCAAAAGGTAAAATCACAAAGAAGACTATTTATACAATTTTACCTTTCTCAAATACTTTGGTAGTACTTACTATGAAAGGCTCTGATTTACTTGAGCTCTTCAACTATATTGCAACAATTCCTCAAGGAAAAGGTGCTTTCCCCCAAGTTTCAGAAGGCGTTTCTTTTACAATCAACTATGAAAAAGGCATATGTGAAAACATCTTGGTTGGTGGGAAACCAATCGATCCAAATGCTACCTATAAAGTTGCTACAAATTCATATATGGCTACTGGTGGAGATGGTTATGTCGCTTTCAAGAAAGCAATCTCTTCCTATGATACCTCTATGATGCAAAGAGATATAATGATTGAATATATAAAGAAAGTTAAAACAGTTACTCCAATTATTAAAGGTAGAATTACAATAATTGGTACAAAAACTGCAATGTTTTTCAGAAATCTTTTTGGTTTGGCAGCATAATTTTGTAAATTTTTAAGTAAACAAAAGGATCATAAAAGGCACTCTTTTATGAGTGCCTTTTTGATTCATTCTTATTTTTTCATCTATTATTATTTTAAACTTTTCTCTTTTTCATTAAAAGAGTTTAAAAAATATAAATTACTATGACCAAAAAGAAATAAAAAAAAGATAAAACAAAAGGAAAAAAAATTTATTGTTTAATTTTTAGCTTAATAGAATTTAATTAAGCTTAAGGAGAAATTTCATGAAAAAATTAAAAATTTTTAGTGCCATTTTTATAATTTTAATTTTTATTTTTATATTTGCATGTGTTTCAAATCCATATATGCAATATACCGAAAAACCTTTACAGCTAACATTTATTGAAACATCAGATATTCATGGTTCAATTTTTCCTTATGATTTTATAAATGACAGAATCACAAAGACATCACTAGCTCAAGTTGTAACAATTGTCAACGAACAAAGAGCTATTGCTGGTAATAATGTAGTTTTGCTTGACAATGGAGATATTTTACAAGGTCAACCAACAGTTTATTATTATAACTTTGAAAATACAACAGACACTCATATTGTTGCTCAAGTTATGAATTACATGAAATATGATGCTATGGCTATGGGAAACCATGATATTGAAGCTGGTCATCCTGTTTATGACAAGATGATAAAAGAGTTTTCTTTTCCTACTTTGGCTGCAAATGCTGTAAAACCCGATGGAAACCCATATTTTAAGCCTTACACAATTGTAAATCGCGGTGGTGTAAAGATTGCGATTTTGGGACTCATAACTCCTAAAATACCTTCCTGGCTTCCATCAAAATTTTGGGAAGGAATGGTATTTGAAGATATGGTTACTTCAGCTCAAAAATGGATAAAAATCATAAAAGAAAAAGAAAAACCAGATTTGATAGTTGGACTTTTTCATGCAGGTGTGGATTATACTTATGGAGGTGAAAAAGCCGATACCCCAAATAATGAAAATGCATCTCAACTTGTAGCAGAAAGAGTAGCTGGATTTGATCTAATATTTGTTGGACATGATCATGCTGGATGGGAAGGCAATGGTTTAAATAATAAACCTGTTATGAATCCAGAGGGACAGGTCGTTCCTATATATGGTGCCTTAAATGCTGCAAGAAAAGTCCCAGTAGTTCAAGTTCTTATGAAATGGAATAAAGATAAAAAAGCATGGGAAAAACAGGTCAACGGAAAACTTGTTAATGTCGAAGAATATAAACCTGACGAAACATTTATAAAGCAATTTGAAGATGCCTACAATAAAGTTAAAGCTTATGTTTCAAGACCTATTGGTAAAATGTCTGAAAAAATAAGTTCAAAAGATTCTATGTTTGGTCCATCTGCTTTTGTAGATCTTATCCATAGGATTCAACTGGAACTTACAAGCAAGCCAGAATATGGCTTAAATGCTGCTCAAATATCTTTTGCTGCACCTTTGACATTTAATGCAACAATCCCTGTTTCAGCTGATAACACATTATATGTAAGAGATATGTTTAACCTTTATCAATATGAAAATTTCCTTTACACAATGAATCTTACAGGAAAGCAGATAAAGGATGCCCTTGAATATTCCTATGCAGGATGGTTTAATACTATGAAAGATGCAAATGATCATATAATAGCTTTCCAGCTTGATGATAAAGGAAATATAAAATTTGATACAAGAACCAATTCTGCTTTAACCGTTACAAGATACTATAATTATGACTCTGCAGTTGGAATAAACTATACCGTTGATGTATCAAAACCAGCTGGACAAAGGGTAAATATCATATCTTTCTCAGATGGAAAACCTTTTGATATGAATGCGACCTATTCAGTTGCAATAAATTCATATAGAGCTCAGGGTGGTGGCGGACATCTTACAAAGGGAGCTGGTATTTCTCAAGCTGATTTAACAGCTTATAAATTTGTTACATCATCCACAATAAAAGATTTAAGGTATTACCTTATGAAATGGATTGAAAATTATAAAGGTATAATTCAACCATTTGTTTACAATAACTGGACTGTTATACCTGCTGATTGGGCAGCTGCTGCGAAGGCAAAGGATATGTTGATATTATATCCACCTTCTAAGTAATATATTAAAATTCTGTAAAAGGGGCTGCTAACTTGCAGCCCTTTTTTTGTTATTGCAAAGCAAGACAAGCAAAGTAAGATAATAAGTAAGTAAACCAATAAGGACAATTTAATAAGGATAATTTTATTTTAGTTAAAAGGAATTTGAAATGAAAATAGTCGAAGTAAAAGATTTAACTAAGCAATTTGTGAAAGATAAAAAAGCCGTAGATAATATCAGTTTCGATATAGAAAAAGGAGAGATTCTTGGTTTCATTGGTCCAAATGGTGCTGGAAAATCCACCACCATTAAGATGCTCAGTGGTATTTTGACTCCAACTTATGGAAATATAAATATACTCGGTTTAAATCCAACCAAAGACCGAAAAAAACTTGCAAAATCTATCGGCACTGTTTTTGGGCAAAAATCTCAACTTTGGATGCATCTTCCACCTATAGATACTTTTAACTTACTTGGAGTCATCTATGATGTCAAGCCTAAAATACTTAAAGAGAGGATAGATAAATTTATAGAACTTTTTGAATTGGCTCCTATTATAAACAATCAGGTTAGGAAGTTATCACTTGGAGAAAGAATAAAATGTGAGATTGCAGCGTCTTTGATACATAACCCGCAGGTGCTATTCCTTGATGAACCAACTATTGGTCTAGATGTTGTAATAAAAAAGGTTATACGAGATTTAATATTAAAAATGAATAAAGAAGAGCAAGTAACAATTCTTTTAACTTCTCATGATATTCAAGATATAGAAAAGCTCTGCGATAGAGTTATCATTATAAATAATGGTAAGATTGTTTTCGAAAACACGATGAAATATTTAAAGTACAACTATTTAGGTAAAAAACTTATATCTATCAAAACTGAAAATAACTTTAATATACCACAAATCGAAGGAGTAAGCATACTTAAACAAAAGGATTATTCTGCCAAATTGGAAGTAGATACAAAATTAAATTCGATAAAAGATATAATAGATACCATTGTTAGCACCAATAATGTTCTTGATATCACCATAGATGATATACCTTTAGAAGAAGTAATAGGACAGATTTATAAAAACAATTAAAGTTAATTTTTTGCGATTTAAAAGAAATTTTTTGATGATATTTTAAGATTATTTTTAAGGTGATTTTTTAAGATAATTTTTTAATAAGATATTTTAAATAAATTTTTTAGGAAAATATTTTAGTAAGATATCTTATGAAGCTATATCATAAAAATATTTTATGAAAAAAGTTCATAATAATTTTTTATGAAAATAATCTAATTATAAATATTGAAATAAAATTATTTATGAGGTTAAAAATGAAAAAATTCTTTTATCTTGCCTATATTTCAATTAAAAACTATACATTTTACCTAAAAGATTTCTTAATAACTAGAATCTTTTTAGTAATTGTAATAATTATTTTTTCCTTTATCTATAAGACTTTACTCGGGAGTAATCAAAGTTATGCATCTTTTACTCTACCAATGCTTTTATACTACCTTGCAATAACTGAATCAATTGAGATGTCTAAGACACTTATTCATAATACAATCTCAGATGAAATTAAAAGTGGAACTGTTGCGTACATTTTACTAAGACCAATTTCATATATATCTTTTCATGTTAGCTCAGCGATTGGAGAGATTACCATTAAACAGCTAGTAACAATGATTATTGGTTTTATTTGTGCCTTTTTTGTAAGTGGATTTAAAATAATAAACTTCTGGATGGTAATTGCATCTTTACCAGTTATATATGGAGCAGTACTTCTTAATCTATTTTTCATGATACTAATTGGAATGTTCGCCTTTTATATAGAAGAGGTAAGACCAATTTATTGGATTTATCAAAAATTTATATTTATAGTTGGAGGTTTATTTGTTCCACTCGAATTTTTCCCTCCAACTGTATTGAAGATTTTTAAATTTTTTCCCTTTACTTATATGAATTATTTTGCAGCCAAGATGTCTGTTAAGTTTGATTTACATGAATATATCATAGGTTTTTCAATTCAACTATTATATATTTTTATTGTTTACTTTCTTTCTATCCTTATCTATTCTAAAGGGATAAAAAGAGTCAGTATTCAGGGAGGTTAAAATAATATGAGATACTATATTAAGCTTTTTTGGACTTTTATAAAGATGAATATTAAATCTCAGATGGCTTATAAAAAATCTTTTTTTCTACAAGTTTTTGGTATGATTATAAATGACTTTGCATTTTTAGTCTTATGGATCTTACTTTTCGATAATTTTAAGTCCTCTTTTTCTTCAAAAGGTATTGATTTTAATAACATTGTTCTTGTCTGGGCAATAGCTGCAACAAGTTTTGGATTTGTCCATGCCCTGTTTGGTGGCTTTCGAACTTTACCAACAACAATAATTGGAGGAAAGTTAGACAATTTTTTACTTTATCCTTCAAATACAATCTTTCTATCTGGAATTTCATATTCTGATGTCTCTGCTTGGGGTGATATAATATATGGTTATATCATTTTTCTTGTTTTTATACCATTTAATCCTTTAAGTTTATTTTTATTTACATATTTTTCAATTTTAGGTGCAGTATTTTTTGGATCAGTTTTGATAATCCTTTCTTCTCTTACTTTTTTTATAGGCAGTTCTGAACAGATTAAAGAAACTTTGTTTAATGCGATTTTATCATTTGCTACATATCCAGAGAAATTCTTTGTTGGTCCTATAAAATTGATACTCTTCACATTTGTTCCAGTTGGCTTAGGGATCTATATACCTGTCAGAATAATTACAAACTTTAATATAATTCTTTTTACGATTTCCACGGTAATTATTTTATTATTCTTACTTTTTTCTGTTTTTATCTTCAATAGAGGGCTTAAAAAATATGAATCATCCAGTTTGATAATTTTAAGCTAAGAGATAAAAATTAATAAAAGTGATCTTTATTTTACTAATAAATCATAAATTCCATATAATTTAAAAATAAATTAAATTTTTTGCTACATCTTATAATAATAATTAATCATTTTTATTGATTATTTTTTGTAAGATATTATCATATTTTATAGTCATATCCTAAGTTAACTTGATTATAGCTAAAAAGTATAAATTAATTTTAGTTTTTTAAGTATTCTTAATTTTTAAAGTTTTGTCGTTAAAATACTTTTTATGGCGTTTTTATGAAATCTAACGAGATCTACAAACTATTTTTCTATAACATTGAGAAAGATTATCCAGAACAATTAAGTAGATATATATATAGGGAGTTAGGATATTTTGCTCAATATATTAGAAATGCTATTCAATCTATGGACACAAGTAAATATGGAATGTCTTGGGCAAAAGATGAAGATATAACATATACTATATATCCTAAAGTTGTAATTTAAATCAATAAACCTAAAAATAAAATTTTACTTAAAATCGATTTTAATAATTTTTCGACTCATAAAGTTCTAATGGACCAAAATGGTTATTTAGTAGAATATGAAAATGCTAAAAAAACAAAAGAAGGTATAATACTTACGCTAAAAGTAGGTTCAAGTTTATCTTTAAATAGTGAATTATACTATGGAAGAGATAATGTTGAATGGCAACCATTGACATTAAATTCTATTAAGAAAATCGAGTATTTAACAGATGATGAAAAAAATAGGTACTCCATAATTAAAATAGAAGAAGGCACTGAAAAATATACAGTCTATCTAGATACTTTTATCCAACCCTTTACTAATTTATATATAAATGACGGTGAAATGATTGATTACAATATTAAATCTATATCTACATTAAAAGGTATTGAACTATATGATAGTAATGGTATTATAAATTTTTCAATAGTAAGTGAAGATAAAGTTTTTAAGATAAACACAAATAGAAAAATAGAAGGAGAACTACTAGATAACTTTAAAAGATCGTATAATTATGAACTTGTTGAAAAGAAGAATGAGGACGGAGTGTGGATAGTATTAAAAGAAATAGAAGATGAAGTAGAATACAGTGAAGATTATAAGAGATCTAAATTTGATATTTTCTTTGAAATTCTTTATACATCTATAGATTTTGAGGTATGGGAAGAAAAAGAAATAGATTTTAATAATAAAAATAAAAGAATAAGAGTATTAAAAACCAATCAAGAAGAGAATAAAATATGTCTTGAAAGGGAACCGGCACAAAAAATAATATACCCTCCAAAAAACACTTATATGTTAACAATGCAACTTAGTGCTATCAATACTTTAATTTATAGACCAGCCCCAGGACATCGCAATCTTCTTCGATTGTTTGAGCCAGTCGAAAAAGCTTGTTGGGAAAATCCTACCAATGAATTTAATTTTAACAATATAAAATGGTTTTTCTTAACTGATTTTGAACTTGAAGGAACAGATGAGCAAAGGGAGTTTGTTTTAAAAGCTTTAAATACCACAGATTTCGCAATATTAGAAGGCCCACCAGGTTCTGGTAAAACTACAACTATAGCTGAATTGATATATCAAATCACCAAACAAAATAAAAGAGTTTTGCTTTCGGCTTCAACCCATGTTGCAGTAGATAATGTTATTGAAAAACTGGAGGAAAAATTTAAAAACAATGGTGGAATAATGGAAAATGGAATTGTTCCACTTAGAATAGGGAGAGAAGAAAGTATTTCAGATGATATTGTAAAATATCAAATAGATAAAAGAAAAGAAAGAGTATCCCAAATATTTGAAAAAGAAGATTGGTTTATTAACTTAAATGAAAGTGAAAAGAAAAGAGTAGTTGAAGAAGCAGTCATTAATGCTTCAAATCTTGTATGCGGAACGACCATAGGGATTCTGCAGTATCCAAATTTTAAAAATATTAAAAAATATGGCTATATCATACCAGAATTTGATTATCTAATAATTGATGAATCTTCAAAAACAACATTTCAAGAATTCCTAGTCCCAGCGATTTTTGCAAAAAAATGGATAATTATTGGAGATGTTAAGCAACTTTCACCTTTTACAGATACATTACATATAAGAATTAATCTTGACTCATTATTAAATGACAAGGCTCAAAAAAGGGCTCTTATAGTTTTTCTGAAACTCCTTTTTTCAAGAAGGGATGTCAATATCGAAGGAAGATGGTTTAGCCCTCCTAAGTTCATTTATGTAGATACGACTGATGTCATAAAAAATATCTTAGAAATTATCATTCAAAAAATTCAAAAATACAAGGAATTTTATGGAAATTCTACAATTTTTGACCTTGAAAAATACACTTATGCATTTGTTATTAAGAAAATTAATAATTCAAGCGATTGTGATTTAGATGACTATGATTTAGATAATGAATATTTAAATGATGTTGATATAGATGATTATTTAGACAATGAAGTTTTGGAAAATGATGATTTAATTGATGAAGATTTAGAAGATGAAGATTTCTTGCTATTTGAAAAAATAAAAAGGTTGAAAGGAAATCATTTCAAAATAATTCAAGAAAATCAGTTGCATAATAAATATCCTTCATTATTTGATATAGATATTATCTTTGTTGAAGAAAAAATTTTCGAAAAAAATAAAGCTTTTTTTCCTCATACTCATATTCTTATTCATCCAAATTCAAAAAATCAAGACGCTCATGACTATAAACATTTACACTGGTATTTAACCAAAGGCATAGACAGATATGCTTATTTTATTTATGGAAATAAAGGTTTAAAAGTTCCTTGGGATATTAAGGAAGAGGTATTAAACTCAATATATAAAGATTGGGCAGAAGAGTTGGCATGGAGAATAAAAAGAATTCAAGAAATTCAGCTTTCAAATGAAACTATTCCTGGTGGTAGTTCTAAAAAGTTTTACTTAGCAAGCCTTTATGCCTTATTACCAGAGAAAGAAGAATATGAAATTATGTCTAAGATAAGAAAAATAGCTCAAATTTCGTTAACATCAGTTATAAATTGCTTCATGAAAGGTGTTACAGAAGATTGGAAAAATAAAGAGATTAAAACTGCTATTTCTCATGGTTTACCTGATTATTTTAAAGAATTAAGATATATTAAATTATCCTATCAACATAGAATGCACCCTGATATTTCTTCAGTTCCAAGAAAACTTTTCTATTCTGGAGAGGCATTAAAAGATGATGGATTAATTGCAAAAGGAATTAGATATTGGGATTATAAAAGATATCAAAGCAGAGCTGTATGGTTAGATTTATATAACTCTAATGTTTTTAAAAATACAAATTTAAAAGAAGCAAAAAAAATATTGGAAGAGCTTGAATTATTTATAATATGGGCAAAAAGTCAAAATAAAAAATATTCGGTAATGATTTTATCTTTTTACGAAGCTCAAAGAAAAAAAATCCGAGATCTTTTAAGGGATAAATATCCAGAAAACAGAAGAAAAGAGACTACATTTATTGTAGATGGTTTATTAATAAGAAACTACACTGTAGACAAGGCTCAAGGTCGAGAAGCAGATTTGGTATTCATTTCAATGGTTCAGAATAAAAGAGTTGGCTTTATGGATAGTCCAAATAGACTCAATGTAGCTCTTACAAGAGCCAAATTTCAATTGGTAATTATTGGTGATTTTAAGTATTTTAATGAACAGAGAAGCAGCCCAGAATTAAGGGAAATCACAAAAAATATAAGAATGTTGAGGTTAAGTAATGATACAGTTAGAAGCATATAAAGACATAGATATTCACACTATTCACTGTATTGCTCAAGTAAAAATAAAAACTCAAAGACCAGATATAGTATATTTTCTTAAAAACATGCAAACACTTACTAGGTATTTTTCTTCTGGTGAAGTAAAAAATATTTATGATTATTTAGAATATCTTGGATTACTAAGAAATGGAAATATCACTCATCAAGGGGAAAAAGCCATAGATACAAAGCAAGTAATGATTCCAGAGGCTGGTATATACGAAATGACATATATTAAAGATAAAGCATTTGGAAACAAAATACTTAACTTAAAAAGAGTTAATCCAACATTTAATTTAGAAGGGAATATTGATGATTTTAAGGATTATGAAATTTTTGATGAAAAATATTATAAGTTAACAAATAGCAAAGATAAATCTATTTTAGAATTTTGGCTTAAATTTGAGAAGCAAAAAGACTCATATCCTAAAGTTTTAACTTTCTCTAATGTATCAAGTAAACTTAATTTATTTTATAAAATTGATGAAAATGGGACAATTTCCAATAAGATGAATTTAAGTTTTAAGCTAAATGAAAGCGATTATCTTTTTGAAGGACAAATAAAAAATTTAGATATAGACTTTATTATCTCTTCATATTTACCAAATTGGAATTCTGAAACCAAAAAATTGGAAGTTAAATATGAAGATATAAAGGATGATAATTCTATTAAGAACACCTTTCAGGTAGTTAAAAGTATTAGTTGTGATTCTTTAATTATTAACCAAGAAATCGATGATTCTCATTGGGAAATGACCCTATGTTTACCAATCGTTCCAGAAAGTATCACAGATGCAGAAAATTGGATGGTTGATTTAACAAAACAAAACCTTTATAAAAAACCAAGGTATTTATCTAAGATTAAATTAAAAGAGTTGCATGATAGGATTTTAAGAGATACACCTATTCTTCAGAAATTCCCAGCTTATTACCAAACTGAAGATAGCTTATTGCAATACTTGAATAATAACAATGACAAATCTCAATATCAGATGGTCCTTGCGGTTGAAGATTTATTTCCAAACTAATCTGTTTTAATTTATAAAATAGGGGTTTAAAGGATGCCTACACCAATTAAAGAAAAAATTATAACAAAAGGTCCAATTAATAAAAGTGAAGAGTATATTCAGAATTTTTGGGAAAAATTACCATCAAAAAAAAACTTGAATACTAAACCTTTAATTCAATCTATTATTGGTTTAATTAATGACGCAAAACAAACAATTATAATTTATAGTCCAGCTATTTTATTACCAGAATTTTTAGTAGAACTTGAAAATGCATACAAAAGAAATATAAGAATCTATTGTATAACATCGAGTCTTGAAAGTCATAATAAAGTTTTTCAATATGGAATAATGAGAGAAAAAGCTAAAATATATTCATCCTTTATATTAGTGGATCATAAGGTAGTTCCTAAAGGAGTATGGTTCAGTGGTGGTATTTTATCAGACAATAATCCTGATTTTATTTTTAACTTAAATCCGCAACAAATAATCGAACTTAGTCATTATTTTAATAAGGAATTTTGGAGAACTGGTGGTTTAGAAATATTTTTCAAAAAAACAAGATCTTTTGCTCCCTTGGAAGATGATATAAATAATAATATTATTGTTAATAACAGTTCTGTTTTTGAAGATTTTTCAATTTTGGATCAATATGAAATTAAACATCTTATTTTACCTGAAAGGATATTAGAGAATTTTAACTATTATATCTATTCAAAAGAGCTTGTAATAGAACTTACTAAAAAAGCCAAAGATATTATTGCAGAAATGGATTTAAGTAATTCAAAAATTTTTGCAACTGATTCAATAAAATTTGGATATATGCATCTTAGTAATATCAAAAAGGATATTAAAGTTATATTCGATTGGGATTACGGTATTATCCTTACCGATGAACAATTAAACTATATAAAAACCGGCTTACCTTCTGTACAATGGGAATATCATGATAAAAAGAAATTGGAAGAAATTCTTGATGAAGTAATTTTAGAAAATGACAACTGGAACAAACCAAATCCTTTGAAAATAAAGGAGAAGGGCACTATTAATTTAGAAAATCAATTTAGTAATACCATAGAGGAGTGGATTAAAAATTTGCCAGAACCTTTGGAGTTTAAGTTAAAAGAATATTTCCGCGAAGTAACATTTCAATGGTTACTTTTCCCTCCTACCCTTCCAAATGAAGCAAAAAAACATAAATTATATGATTCATGGGATAATTTTGAGAAAAAGGTTAAAGAAAAAATTGATAAAGATATTAAAGATATGCAATCATTTATTGAAAAATTAAAACTCCCATATTTGCAAGAAACAAAAAAGATTGTAAAAATATCCAAAATTAAGGATTTGATAGATGAATTACTTAAAATAAAGGTAGATAAACTTAAATCTTTGTCAGATATAAATGAAGTTAAAATTGAAATAGATAAGATTAAAAATGTTAGAGAAGAATATTTAAATTTAATAGATCAATGTTTAAGTGAAATCAAAGCAGCCAAAGAAGAAGATAAAGAATCTCAAAAAGAGATGAGTGAAAAGGAAAAGAGTAAATTAAAAGAGTTAGAAAAAAGAAGAAAAGAAGAGACAAATGAGCTATCTGAAATTGTAAAGTTAAAAAATAAATTAGAAAAGTTGGAGCCTCCAGCCAGAACCTTACCAAATGTAGGAGTCCTTTACGAACATAATAATAATTTATACTTGTTAATTGAATATATTGAAGAGATAGATTTAGGACTTAAAGTTGCAAAGGAATATGGTGCAAAACTTGTCGCAAAAAAAGGAGAAAAATAATGGAAGAAGGTAAAATTATCATCAAAATAAATGAAAAAGGGGAAATAGTTTTTGAAACTTCAAAAATTAAAGGCGAAGCATGCATGGAAGAAATGAATAAATTGCTTGAAGAAATAGCATCTATAAAAGAAATAAATAAAACGGATGAGTATTATATGAAAGACAATTTAATTATTAAAACTAACGAAAAGCAGGAGTTAAAAAAATGAGTACTGTTGTAAAAGCATTCATTTTAAGACAACTTATGGACCAAACAATAATTGAAGAGGCACTAAAAGCGATGAATATCAATTATAAGAAAATAGATAACAATATAGTTGTCAACAATTACATATCGATAGAAATCTTAAAAACTGGTTCAAAATTGAAATACAGGACAACAGAATTTTGGAATAATTTAAATATAAACCAGTTTATTGCTGATTTAACAGAAATTTATACTAAAATATTAGATGAAAGAATTCAGAAATTGAAATTTGAAGAATTAAAGATTAAGGAAAAAACCTACTTCGAAAAAGTGGAAGAAGAAGAAAAGAAAAGGGAACAATTGGAGATTGAAAGGGAAAGAATAAGGTTAGAAGCCATTAAAAGAAAGGAAGAAGCTGAGTTGAAAAAACAGATTGAAGAAAAAACAGAATTGTTGAAAAAAAAAGCTATGCAGCTTGGTTATCAAATAAAAGAAGAAGTTCATGGCAATGAAAAAGTTTTAGTATTAGTAAGAAGGTAAAATATTGGATAAAAATATAGTTAATGTAGCAGAAATTGAAGAGAAAAGTCAAATATATGGTCCAGGGACAAGATTTGTGATATGGGTTCAAGGGTGTACTCTTGGATGTAAAGGATGTTGGAATGTTGAAATGCAACCATTAACCCCTAAAAATATAATTGATGTCGATGAACTTACTTATAGGATATTAAAAACACGTGGAATTGAAGGAATAACTCTACTTGGTGGTGAACCTTTAATGCAATCTTACCCTTTACTTAGCCTTGTAGAAAAAGTAAAAAAGAATAGACTTACTGTAATGCTTTACACTGGTTATGAGTTGGAGGAAATAAATGATGAATCTTCAATCAAATTGATAAATATGTCAGATATCATTATTCCAGGAAGATACATTCACAGTAAAAGATCTACTTATCTTAGGTGGAGAGGATCTACAAATCAAGCTATTATTTTTAATAATAAAAAGTATGAAAGTATCTATAAAAAAGAGATTGAAGAAAACAACGCTGAAATTCATATAAAAAAAATGGGGAAATAACCTTGTTGGGATACCCAGATCACCAATTGAAAAAGGAGATAAAGAGATGGCAGACTATCAAAATGATATAAACTTAAAAATTAAGGCGGGAATACCAATCATACAGATTGTCAGTTATGAATGGAGAAGGATCCATGGATGTTTAATCAGAGCAGCGAGAGAAAATAAAAGGCAATTTTTTTTATGGAATAACTCTGAAGGAATAAAAAAGTGGAATGATATAGATAGAGTTTTTACTCCTGAAAAATCAGATATTAGAGAACCCGAAGAAGCGCTTACATGGTTTCAAAATGCTGAAAATAATGATCTGATTTTACTGATGGAGGATCTTTTTGTCTATTTCGATTCTATGCAAGCAAGACAGATCTTAGGAAGGCTAAGAATAATGCCGAGAATTTCACAAAATAAAAGTCTAGTAATATCTCAACCATTTAAAAGTCTTCCAACTCAATTGGAAAAAGATGTTTATGTTCTTGAAATACCTCTTCCAGATAGAAATATGCTTATAACTGACATTCGCGAGGTTGTTGAAGAATTAAATCTGGATGAAAACAGAGCTCCTGACGAAGATTTCCCTTCCATAGCCGAATCTGCACTTGGACTTACAGAATTAGAAGCAAAATATGCCTTTAAAGAGATATCTTTAGCGAAAAATAGACTTACTAAAAAGGAAATTCCAGAAATAGTTGAGAGAAAAGAACAAATCATAAAGAAGAGCGGGATTCTTGAATATTTTCATCCAAGAGAAAGTTTTAACGATATCGGAGGATTATCAAACATTAAAAAGTGGTTAAACACCAGAAAAGTTGGATTCGATCCATTTGCAATAGAATTTGGATTGACCGCACCAAAAGGGGTTTTGCTTCTTGGAGTTCAAGGATGTGGAAAAAGTCTTGTTGCTAAAGCTATTGCTTCAGAGTGGAATTTACCTCTTTTAAAATTTGATCTTGGAAAAGTGTTTGGAGGCTTTGTTGGAGAATCTGAAGCAAATATAAGACGAGCATTAAGCATAGCTGAAGCCATATCTCCAAGTATACTTTGGATAGACGAAATAGAAAAGGGACTTTCTGGTGTAGCAAGTTCTGGGGTATCTGATTCTGGAACAACCGCAAGAGTTTTTGGAACAATGCTAACTTGGATGCAGGAAAAAGAAAAACCCGTCTTCGTAATAGCAACTGCAAACAATATCGAACAATTACCACCAGAACTATTGAGAAAAGGCAGATTTGATGAGATATTTTTTGTGGATCTTCCTGGATATTCAAGCAGGCAAGAAATATGGAAGATTCATCTTAAAAAAAGGCTTGGAAATAGAAGGTATGAGGATATAAATTTTGATCTTGACCGACTTGCAAAAGAATCGATATGGTACTCCGGCGCCGAGATAGAGGAAGCAATAAATGAATCTTTATATATTGCCTATAATCAAGATAGAGAAGTTAATATAGATGATATTATTCAATCCTTAAAAAATACATATCCTTTATCTAAGGTTATGGCTGAAAATATAAATAACCTAAGAAAATGGGCGAAGATAAGGGCAAGACTTGCAAGCGATGAGGTTGAAGAAACTGTCGCAACAACAACAGAGAAAATACCTAAGTTGAAGCAAGAAGTTGCTAACCCATTTATAGATTAATTTTATCAATTTGTCCACCTTTATAATTTATTATAAGTCTCTCTATATTTATGTCGATCAGTTTTAATTATTAACGGACCAATATCGTCAATTATATTCTTGAATTCATCATTTTTACCTCAATTTTACTTATTATTATCAATTTTTATCTAAACTTTTGTATATTATTAAAAATTGACTATAATCTAATTGTCTAATTAAATTAGGTGAATATATTTTAACTTAAAAAACTTTTATATAATGGAACTTGCAACAATACAATATATAATAGATTAAAATTATTATAAGTAATAGGATAAGATATGTTTGAAATTAAAGAAAAAAACAAGACAAATGGTTTAAGAAAGTCAAACTCAACTTTTATTTTAATTTTTATTTTATCTTTTCTTCTTATATTTTTCTTTATTATATTTTCATCCTGTACAAGTTCAAACTTAAATAGTGTTACAAAAATCAATGATAAAATTTATCCAAATAGTTTTTATATTGATGTTGGTATTACAGATTCTATTATTGAATTAAATACTAAAACCACAATACCATTTTCGATAAATACTGAAAAATATAAGGATTCTGATTTTTATGAGGAATTAGCTTATAATGAATCAAAAAAACTCTTACAAAATGAAAGTATCAATATCCACTACCAACTATTTGTGCCTGAAAATAAGCCAAAAGGTAAGTTTTTACTTGTCCATGGATTAGCAGGTTCTACTTTTACTTACCATTTCCTTGCCCCTATGCTTGTAAATGCTGGATACATTGTTATCGCAATTGACCTTCTAAACTTTGGATATAGTGAAAGAATCAAATTAAAATTAAACTCAAATTGCTTTGCAGATTTGATATATCAATTTTTAGTAAAGCTTGAAGATAGGTATTCACAAGAATTATTTAATGATTGCCCATCAGGTTGGCAGATAGTCGGGCATTCTATGAGCGGAAGGATTCTCACAGTGTTTGCCTATAAATATGGTAAGATTATAAAGGATTTAATCCTAATCTCTCCAGCATTTTTTGGTTCGAGAAATTACCCTATCTTGTTAAAAATCCCACCAATAAGTTTTTTTGTTAGTTTATATATAAATTCAACATTAAAAAGGGAAAATTTTGCAAATTTACTAAAAAAGGTATATCTTAGACCACCTGAAGATTATGAAATAGAATCATACTTGAAACCTCTACTAATCCCGAATACTATTCAAAATATCCTTTATATGCTTGATACACCTGAAGATCCAAGATTCAACCCGCCAGATATATTAAGGAAGATTGAGCTACCAATACTTTTAATATGGGGAGATAAAGACTCTATCGTACCTCTTGATAAATCCTCCAAATTTATAGAATCTATTAAGAATAAAAAACTTATTGAAGTTGAAAACGCCGGTCATAACTCGATGGAAACTCATGTTGAAATTGTCTTTGATAATATTATGAAATATATCAATAGGTAATTTTTGAAAATGCTTTTTCTGTTTTTTTTTCTAATATTCACAAATTTTTTATCTTTTTATATTTCTTAAATCTTCCATTCAAGTCCGAACCAAAAGTTCCCCTGCGCTACATTAAAAGGATTATCCTTATTAAAAAATAAAAAGTATTTATAAGAAAAAATATCTATAGTTTAGTTAGCCAAAATTGATTATCTATTTATATTTCCTAAATCAAAAAAATCATAACTACTAAAAAATTTTTTTATTTTTTTATTTAAATCAAAGGGGCGGAAGTTCACCTTCCACCCCTTTGATTTAAGAGAAATAAAAATGATTATAATACGATTATAAAATGATTATAAAATAATTATAAAATTAAAGTGTTTAACTATTTACTAAAATCCATGGATGCGAGTCTTTTATATGTTGCAAGTCTTTTCTTTGCATCCTCTTCGCATGCCTTGAAAAGTTCATCGGCAACATCTGGGAAAGTCTTAGCAAGAGAAGAGAATCTAACTTCATTCATTATAAAATCTCTGAAGCTTTCGGTTGGGTCTTTCGAATCGAGTTGGAAAGGATTTTTCCCTTGAGCTTCGAGTCTTGGATCGTATCTATAAAGATGCCAATAACCTGCTTTTACAGCTCTTTCTTCTTCTTCTTGGCTCTTCCCCATGCCTGATCTTAAGCCATGGTTGATACAAGGTGAATAAGCTATGATTAATGAAGGTCCATTATAACTTTCGGCTTCGGTTATAGCTTTTAAGAACTGATTCTTATCTGCTCCCATAGCTACCTGAGCCACATAAACATATCCATAGCTCATTGCAATAAGACCTAGATCTTTTTTCCTTACCCTCTTACCTGCTGCAGCAAATCTTGCCACTGCAGAAATTGGTGTTGATTTTGATGATTGACCACCTGTATTTGAATAGACTTCGGTATCGAGAACTAAAAGATTTATATCTTCTCCTTGAGCTATGACATGATCTAATCCACCAAAACCTATATCATAAGCCCAGCCATCACCACCAATGACCCAAATAGATTTCTTTATCAAATACTTTGTAAGAGTCCCTAATTCTTTTGCGGTAGCACTGCTTTCTGAAGCCAATGCTGCTTTAATCTGATCGACAAGTTGCATTTGTTTGCCAAAATCTTCTTCTTTCTTGTAAGTATCAAAAAGATTTCTGACCTTATCTGAGACTTTTCCACTTGAAATTGCTTTTTCGAATTCAACCAAAGCCTTTTCTTTCAATTTCTTGTGGGCAAGATAGAGACCAAAACCATATTCTGCATTATCTTCAAAGAGACTGTTTGCCCATGCGATACCTTTACCATCTTTATTTGCCCTATATGGAGTTGCAGGAGCCGAACCACCATAGATAGATGAACATCCTGTAGCATTTGCGACAATCATTCTGTCTCCAAATAGCTGAGAGATTACCTTTATATAAGGTGTTTCACCGCAACCTGCACAAGCACCAGAGAATTCGAATAATGGTTGTTTGAACTGGCTATTTTTAATATTGTTTACTGGTGCAATCTCTTTATATGTAACATTTTTATCGAAATAATTCCATCTTGCAATCTCTTCTTCTTGTGTCTCAAGAGGTTTCATAACAAGGGCTTTTTCTCCTTTTTTACCAGGACAAATATCAGCACAGTTCCCACATCCTGTACAATCTAAAACTGAAACTTGAATCTTGTATTGATAGTTCTCAAGTCCTTTACCAATTGCTTTCAATAGTTTTGTTCCAGTTGGAACATTTTTAGCCTCGTTTTCATCGAGTAAAAATGGTCTTATTGCTGCATGAGGACATACAAAAGCACATTGGTTACATTGAATACAATTGTCCGGTTGCCACTCTGGAACATTTACAGCAATACCTCTCTTTTCATACTGAGTTGTTCCAGCAGGGAATGTTCCATCTTCTCTATTTAAGAAAGCAGATACTGGAAGATCATCCCCTTTAAGAGAGTTAATTGGAATCATAACTTTTTCAACAAATTCTGGGATATCGCCCCATTCTTTTTTCTCTTCTGGTAGATTTTTCCATGAAGGATCCACTGGGACTTCTATAACATCACCACCTCTATCGATAGCTTTGAAATTTTTCTTAACTACATCTTCACCTTTTTTTCCATATGTTTTTTCAACCGCTTTTTTCATCTCGCTAACTGCTTTTTCATAAGGGATAACACTTGAGACTTTGAAGAAAGCAGATTGCATTATGGAGTTTGTTCTACCTGGAAGACCGACTTCTTCTGCTATCGCTGTGGCATTTATAATGTAAAACTTAACATTTTGCTCTGCCATCTTTTTTTTCAATGAATTTGGAAGATGATTAATGACTTCATCCTTATCCCATATTGAGTTTAATAGGAATACGCCATTTTTCTTTATTGGTCTCAATA
>JAAZOT010000047.1 GCA_012797605.1 Spirochaetales bacterium
ATCAAGATTTTTGGTAAGGGACCAAATATTGGTGATTATGTATTTTTAATTAGAAAATAAATTTTTCATATCTTTATAAAGTCTTAATTTTTCCGATACAATTCATATAACAAGTACAATTCATATAATAAGTTTGGTAGGTTCTTAGAATGAAAAAGGGCGTATTCTTCTTATTGATAATATCTTTGATATCTTCAATGTTATTTTCATTTGATACTAATACCTCTTTAATAAACCTCGATGAAAATCAATTGATCCATCTTAGAGATAGCAGTGCTCCGAAGATATACAAAAATGGAATTTTGTTTACTTACAAAGGTAATGCTAAAGTAGTGTATTTGTCAGGTTCATTTTTAAATTGGGAAAAGCTGATTCCTATGTCTTTATCTTACTTTGGCGTTTGGTATTATTTTCATAAAGAATCTTTAGATGTCGGTCAATATCTTTATAAGTATAAAGTGGATAACTTCTGGATTTTAGATCCTATGAATCCAGAAATTGCTAGAGATTACTACGATCAATCTTTATCACTTTTGAAGATTGAAAAAAAATTAATAATTTATGATAGATCTCCTGTGATAAATAGTAAAACTAAAGAATGTTTGTTTTGGCTTGAGAATAAAACTGCAAGTAACATTTATATATATGGTGATTTCAATAATTGGAATCCATATCAATTCAGACTTACTCGAGACGGAGATTTCTGGACAATCTCACTGAAGCTTGAAAGTGGAAGATATGGATATAGATTTATAGTAGATTTTGATAAAGAACTTTTAGATCCTCATAATGATAATATAAAATTGAATTCTCAAAATGAACCATGTTCAATAGTTTATATACCTTAAAAAATCCTATTCTTCTACAGTAATATTATCTTTTATTTTCCATTTTAAATCTTTCGATATATTTTCATAAGTAGTTTTTTCAACATAAAAAAGCTGATTTGAAAATTCGACAAGATAACCATCCCATTTCATTAAAGGAGAAGAATAATTTATAATCCCTAGTGGCTTGACACTATACCAGTCGGAACAAGTTCTGAGTTTAGGTACAATTTTCAATTTGTTCTTTGAAATTGTCTTGTTTTCAATGATCTGCTCAATTGTTTCTTTCCAGATAATCATAATAAATCCTTTTAATTAAGTATTAGAAAACCTAAAAATATATATTAAAAATTTTGAATATATAAAGAACTCCCGATAAATTCTCTTAAAAGTGAAGTATTTGGTACATAATCCGCTGGAATTGGGACAAAGTGAAGTATAAAATCTAGCAAAATAGATGCTTCAGTATAATATTCACTCTCAAGAGGAACAGACTTTAAAAGAGGTTCTGCAAAGGTCCTTAAAATAGCTTGCTCATAGATAAGAGCAGAATCGAAAAACATATCGGCATTATTTTGATATGGAAAAATATTTTTTTCTTCACCTTTTACAACTGATGACCATCTTGCAAGGGTGCTTACAGCTGTAACTCCTCTATATCTAAAATCTCTGACCATTCTCCTAATTAATCTTGCTCTTGTCGTTGGTATTCTAATTTCAGGGCTGATATTCAACTGGGTTAATGGAGAGATATAAATTTTAAAAAGATATTTTTTATCTATTTTATAGGTTAATTTTGGATTTAATCCATGTATTCCTTCTATTATAATTATTTCATTTTCCTTTGGTTTATGAATTATTCCTTCCTTTTTTCTGCTACCAGAGACAAAATCGAATAGAGGCAATTCAACTTGCTTACGACTTAAAATATCATTCATATTTTGATTAAAGTAATCTATATCTAAAGCTTCTATACATTCAAAATCATAATCACCTTTTTCGTCTTTTGGTGTCTTTTCTCTATTCACAAAATAATCATCTAAGCTAATGGCAAATGCAGGAATTCCCAATGATCTAAGAGCAACCATAAGTTTTTTTGAAAAAGTGGTTTTTCCAGAGGATGAAGGTCCCGCTATTGTAATAAGTTTAACATCTGGACGGTCAACTATTTGTTTAGCTATATCAGTAATCTTTGCCATCTGTATTGTTTCAGCTATTAGGATAATATCAATAGCTTCACGCCTTATAATGGCTTCATTTAATTTGCCAACAGTATCAATTTCAATTGAACTTAATATTTTTTTATGTTCTTTATAAATAGAAAAAAGTTTACTCTTTTCGTCGAAAGGTCGAAATTGGGGGAATTGAAAATATGGAGGGAAATGCAGTACTAACCCATCATTATAATGAATTAAATTAAAAGGTTTTAATACTCCTGTATATTGAGCTATAGGTGTTATTGAGATAGTGGTATATCCATCTAAAGAGACAACTATAAAGGAATTGGATGATGAATATATAAGCAAATTTGAAATATCTTCATCATTTTTAAAAAAGTTGATTGCCTCATCTTTGTCCCAAAACTCCACATCAATAAAAAGGTTATTGTTCACATATTCATTCATTTTATTGATGATTTTTTCTACCATATCAGAAGTTATTATTCCATCTTCAAGGTAAAAGTAGAAAGAATCACCAATTGAATGAGATATTATAAGTTTTTTCTCTGGGAAAAGTTTGTGAAAAGCAGTAAACAAAAGGAATGTAAGTGAATTCATGTAAACTTGATGTCCTTGTTTATCTTTTGGAGTTAAGAAATTTATTTTACAGGAAGATTTTATAGAATAGTTAAAAGATACAACTTTTGAATTCAAAAGAGCTGCAACATATTGGTTATCTATTATTTCTTTCTGTTCTATTAAATCTCGAATCTTAGTTCCTCTAAGAACAGTTATTTTTTTAGAGTTGATCTTGATTTCTATCGATTTCATTATTGCCCTCAAATTTTATAATTAATATATACTTTTCATAGGAAATTTAATACATTTTATTAAACTTACAATATTTACGAAACACAATAAAGTTTTATTTCCTTATTAATCTACTTTACTTTTTTTCATTTATTGCTAATAAATGGGTAAGCGTAGGGGTGTTGGGAGTGTGCCCAACTGAGAAATACCCTCAGAACCTGATCGGGATAATACCCGCGTAGGAAACGCACACAATCTTCACCTCCTTGCAATAAAAAGGAGGTTCTATGAATCCATCAAAAAAAATCACCATTTTTGAAATTGTTTTGATTGCTGTTCTAAGTGTTGTAATTGGAATTGCTTTTTGGGGTTGGACTTATGTATATGAGCAATTCAAGCCATTTTTAAAACCGTTTGGTTTTAAATATCTTCTAGCTGGCTTCTGGCTTTTATCTGGGGCTCTTCTTCCTTTTATAATTAGAAAACCAGGAGTTGCTGTTATCTCTGAAACAATAAGCGGTTTAGTAGAAGGTTTTATAACAAGATGGGGATTACTTGCTGGTGTCTGGGGTTTTGTTCAGGGGCTTGGTTGTGAATTGGTCTTTCTTATTTATGGTTATAAGAAATGGAATCTACCACAGCTAATTCTTGCTTCAATAGTTTCTGCCATTGCAAGCTTTTTACTCGACTATTTTTATGAACCATATTACGATTTAGCCTTGAAATTTAACTTGTTTCAGTTAATTTCATTTATAATTTCTTCTATTTTATTTACTGGCCTTCTTTCTTACTTTTTAGGAAATGCACTTGCTAAAACTGGTGTTTTAAATCAATTTGCAATTGTTAAAGACAAAATGGAAAAAAATTAAATTGAATAAAAATAGATCTTTATTGTTTTTGATAAAAAATATTGAAGTAGAATATCCTCAAACCTTTAAAAAATTAAAATATGAAGTGGATTTTCCCATTTTCGAAAAACAAGTTGTATTGTTTACTGGACGCTCTGGTATAGGAAAATCCACTTTATTCCTCTTACTCAATGGTATACTTTCCAAGATTTATTCATGTAATATTTCTGGAGATGTATTTTATTTTAATGGAAATACTTATGAAAATATAATTGAAAATTACCCTGAAAATATAAAAAAAAGGTTAGGATATCTCGGTCAGAATCCATATACACAGATAGTAAATCCGAGAGTAATTGACGAACTTGTCTTTGGAATGGAAAATCATCAATTTTCTAAAGAAGAGATGAATAGAAATGCAGTTAAATTTTCTAACCTTTTTGGTTTAAGCTATAAGCTCAATGATAAGACAAAAACACTATCTGGTGGCTATTGCCAAAGACTCAATCTTGCATCTATTGTGTCTTATGAACCAGATATCATTTTACTCGATGAACCTGTCTCTTTTCTTGATTCAAATGCAGCAAAGTCTTTTTATAATACTATTAAAAGTATAAAAGGGGAAAAGACTATTATAATTATAGAACATCTTTTTGAACAAATATTGGATATAGTTGATAATGCTCTTATCTTTGTAAATGGCGATGAAAAGCCAGATGAAAAAATCATATCAATTATTAAAGGTAAAGAATATGGTATTGCAAGAGTGAGTCCTGAAAATAAAATATCTCAAATAGAAAGAGAAAAAGAGTACATTCAAATAGAATCTAAGGAAGTTTTTGAAAAAGATAAAGAAATAAATATAAAAGAGAATAATATCAAGGAAAAATTATATAGCTTATTAAAAATTGAACCTAAGAGAGAAATAAAAGAAGAGATAAAAATAAAATTAAAAGCAGAAAATGTTTTCTTTAGGTATAATAGAAATTCTGAATTTATATTTGAAAACTTAAATTTTGAATTTGAAAGTGGTCAAGTGATAGGAATAATAGGTGAAAACGGCTGTGGTAAATCAACTTTTCTTCAACTTGTTTCTGGAATTTTGAAGCCAGAAAAGGGGAGTGTAAAAATTATTTACCCAAATAAAAAATCTAATGAATCTAATAAAAAAACATATAAATATGTTTCAATACTATTCCAAAATCCAGAATCAAGTTTTTTCTTCCCTCTAGTTAAAGATGAGATTTTACACCAAATCAAAAAGGAAAAAGAAATAGATGAAAATTTACTTGAACTTATACATCCTAACTTTTTTGATATAGTTCAAAACTTCAATAGGTCCGCTTTTACTTTATCTGAAGGAGAAAAAAGAAGGCTTGGTTTCATAATACAACTTTTAATGAATAGACCTATTCGTCTTTATGATGAACCTACTTATGCTCAAGACTATAATCGAGTTGAATCGATGAATAAGATAATGAAATATTGTAAAAAGCAAAATATCTTGCAGATAATTGTATCACATGATTTTGATTTTTTGAAAACCATTTGTGACAGAGTGTATCTTATAAAAAACAAAGGATTAGAATTCTTATATTAAAATTAAGATGATTTATATTAAGATGATTTATACTAAAGACAAATAGAATTATGAAAAAAAAGACTCATTCAATTAATTTTTTAATTCTCTATATTTTCAGTATCATTCCAATACTATTGAGACCCAAAATATACTTTAATCTTATATACTCAGGCATTCCAATTTTAATTTATTTATACTATGGTTTGGATTTAAAAAAATTGTCTAAGTCTTTTCTGGTATCATTAATACCATCTTTATCTTATTTTATTATGATTTTCTTCTTTGCAGAAGAAAACCTTAAAAGAGGATTACTTTATGAAATATCCTTAAATTTATTTTCCTTGAAAATTGTCCTGAAAATATATGAAACTCAACTTCAATATGCCATTGCAGCAAGTTTTAGAGTGTTTCTACTATCATTTTTATCTTTTACTACAACATTTATGCTTGATATTTGGCAGATTTTTAAGTTTTTCATGATAAAAAAAGTCATAAGTTTCAGTTATGGATACGCTTTTTCTATAGCATTAAATTCAGTATCTTCTATAATTGATGAAGTTCGAAGAGTAAATTTTCTTATGAAAAATAGAAAAGTTTCTCCTTTTTACAAAGGATTTTTACCTGTTTTAGTATTTGGCATTAGATATTCAGAACTAGCTTCCATTTCTTTAATTTCGAGGGGATTTTCAGAAAAAAGAACAATATTTAATGAAGAAAAAATCAATAAAAATGAGTTTATTACCTTTTTGATTATTAGTATCATTATTTTAGTTATGCTATTAATAAGGACCTAAGAAAGATTAGCCTTTTTTCGCTCTTGAAATATTAAAACCAAGCTCTTTTAAAATATAATTATTCTTAGACCAATTTTTAACAACTTTAACAAATAAATGGCATTTTACCTTTTTACCAAAGATAAATTTCAAGTCTTTTTCAGACATTACTCTTATTTTTTTAATAACTTCTGCATTTTTACCTATAATTATAGGTTTTTGTGATTCTTTCTCACAACAGATATTTGCTTCTATCTCTATCAAATCTTCTGTTTCATTGAACTGCAATACTTCAACATAGGTTGAGTAAGGTACTTCTTCGTAAAGGGTTAAAAAGATCTTTTCTTGAATAATTTCAACAACCTGCTGCTTTTCATACATCGTTGAAATAATATTATCAGGGTAGTAAAATGGATTTATTGGAATATATGGATATAATTCCTCCAAGATTTTAGCTCTTTCAAGATTTATTGCAGATATCTCCAAAGATTTATCAAAGATATTTTTTTGATTTAAAACTTGAATTTTATTCTCATTCTTCCCTTTATCTATTTTATTTAAAAGTGCTACAACCTTTTTATTAAGTTTAATTTTAATCTCTTCAAGTTTTGAGATTAATGCAATCTCATCTTCATCGGTTTCTTTACTTACATCTGTTATAAAAAGAATTAAATCTATTTCTTTAATAGTTTCAAAAATCTGTTCATTCATCAATTGATTAATTATTTTTGGACTTGTGTGAAAGCCAGGAGTGTCTATAAAAATTAACTGTAAATCGAGATCTTTATCTGTAAGAATACCAGTTATTCTTCTTCTAGTTGTCTGAGGTTTATCTGTTACACCTGCGATTTTTTCCCCTAAAATACTATTTAAAAAGGTTGATTTGCCAGCGTTAGGGATTCCACAAATAAGCAAAAAGCCACTTTTTGTTTTTTTTTCAATCATTGTATAAATACAATTATTGTACAAAAACTATATTACCAAAAACAGCATTTGCCTCAATATAAACAGCATTATCAGATGTAGTAGATGTGTTATAGTTAATATCTCCAAATCCAAGACTTTGTTTATTTGGAAGTGTGACGCTTCCAAAAACTGCAGAACCTCTAACTTTGATAGCTAAATCTTTTGGAAGTCTAATAACTGCTGAACCGAATATTGCTGAAATTTCAATATGCTTGCCAATATCTTCATTAGTCATACCTGATAGATCTATTTCTCCTTTTGAGAATATTATATTATACTCATTTTCAACTTTATCTGGTTTTACATTCATTTCAGAAAAAACAGCAGTTTTCCCATCATTATAAGATTCCATTCTCCAGCCTTTAAAACCAAGTATGATATAGACACCTATATAAATAAGAACAAGACCAACAAGAATCTTAAAAACTGGTATGTTGAGTTTGAATATAAAGTTAATTATCATCAAAACTCCTGCAGCGACAAGAACCAAACCCCAAAAAATAGCATTAAACAAAGAATGTCCTCTAATCATGTTTCCTCCAATCTTAAAATACTAATCTTAAAAATATAATAGATTTTAAAAATCAAAACTTTATGCTACATGAGATATTATAGAATGATAAATTAATTTATCAACAATATATTAAATTCTTTATATAAAAATATATTAAATTATTAATATAAACAAATATTTTTTTGTTAAAAAAGACTAATTAAAAAATCTTTGATAAAATTCAGAGTATCATCAGATATCGTTTCTTTAATCAAGGCATATTCGAAGATATTTCCTGTACTTGCTTTTTGGAAAAGATGATTAGCTGATGGAGCAACAATTATTTTTAAGTTTGTTTGATTTGTTTGAGAAAGAATAGAATTTATTGCTTCAAGATTTTGTTTGGCTGGGACTTGCAAATCTTTTTCACCAAATAGAAGTAGGGCTGGGCATTTTATTTTTTTTATATAGTAAGAAGGATCTATGGCAATAAATGTCTTAAACCATTTCGAAGTTAATTCGGCTATGACTCTTTCTGCATCTTCTTTTGATAGCTTATATTTTTTGGCAATATTTTTAATTTCATTAATTAAGTTTTCATTCGACTGTTCATCTTTATACTTTATCACTGCTCCATAAAGTGCAGAGTTAATTTCTATCATCTTTTTTATATCTTTTTCTTTTACTCCACTCGCTCTTGCTATTGCTTCTTGCTGCAAAAGAAGAAGAATATCTCCTCTTAAAGCTGGACCTGCAAGAGAAATTATAAAACTAATATCTTGAGAATACTCAGAAGCTAAAATAAAAGAAATAAGTCCACCCTCTGAATGTCCGAGAACTCCAATTTTTGAAATATCTATAAAATCAAGAGATTTAAGATAATTTATTTGACAAATTGCATCAGAAATAAAATCAAAGGTGTCAGAATTAGAAATAATTTTACTATCTATTCCAACACCTCTATCATCTACCCTTAAAGTTACAAAACCAAGTTTTGTCAAAAAATCAGAGATCACTAAAAATGGTTTATGACCAAAAATTTCTTCATCTCTATTTTGTGCTCCAGAACCTGTTATTAAAATAATAGCAGGGAATTTGCCTTCTTTAGAAAGACTTTTATTTGAAGGTACAGTCAAGGTTCCATTCAGATTTATTTTAGCATTTGTTAATGTTACTTCTTTTTCTTCATATTCATATGGAGGAATCGGATGTTGCGGTCTTGGTATTTTTGAAAAAGAAAGCTCTGTTTTAAAGGAACCTTGTTGGAAAATTGTTTTTAGCTTATCCTCATTTTTGTTTAATATAGTTATCTTAGCCTTAATTGAATCAAAACTCACTATTAAATTTGAATCTTCATACTTTACCAAGGAGGCTGGGATCATCGATCCACCTTGATCTATTGAAATTAAAATGGCATCAAG
>JAAZOT010000048.1 GCA_012797605.1 Spirochaetales bacterium
TGCAAAAGAAAAAAATAATTTTATCTTTGATATGGTTAAATATAGCACTATATAGGATTTAAAAATGAGTATTTTGACAGCAACACTAAAAAACTCTATTGAATTTTTAAACCTCATTTTTGACACTATCCCTACTGCAATTATGATTGTTGACAAAAATGCTAAAATTCATGCTTTCAACAATTCTTTGTCAATGATTTTCCAAAAATCGGACGATAAAATATTAAATCAGCTTTGTGGGAATGGAATTGGATGTGCTTTTGAAGTTGAGTCTAACTTAGATTGTGGTTGTACCCAATTTTGTAAAGATTGTCCTCTAAGAAAAGGAATCCTGAGCGCAATTAATGAAAATAAAAATACATGTAATAGCTTACTTAAAAGAAACTTTTACATCGATAATAAAAGTGTAACAAAATTTCTAAGATTCTCAATTAAACCAATTTCTCTTAATAATGAAAATTTTGCTATTTTGTTTTTTGATGATGTAACTAATTATTATGAACTTGCAGAAAAAAGAAACGAACTTCTAGGAATAGCAGCTCATGATATAAGAAATCCCCTTTCTATAATAAAAATGTATGTCGATTATTTAAATTCTCATATAGAAAATAAGAATGAAAAGATTTCTAAGGCATTTATGACTATTGATGATTCAATTAATTATATGATACAACTTTTAAATGACATTTTAAGTTATACGAGTTTTGAAAAATCTGAGATAAAACTTCAATATATGAAGTATGATTATATTAGCTTTATTAAAAGCATCATTAATCTTCAACAAATAATAGCATCTGGAAAAAATATAAGGCTACTCTTCAATTCCCAAATTGATTCCATAGAATTTTTATTTGATAGCAATAAAATGACTCAAGTTATAAATAATTTAATTAGCAACTCAATAAAATATAGCTTTGAAAATAGTGATGTTGAAATTAAAATTAGCATTTTACCTTCAAAGAATTCTGAAGTTAGTTATATTAAAACAGAAGTCATAGATAATGGCCCTGGCATTGAGCAAAAAGAACAAATAAAACTTTTTAAACCTTTTTCAAGAACAAATACAAAGCCAACAAAAAATGAATCAAGCACCGGACTTGGTCTTGCTATTGCAAAAAAAATTATAGATGCACATAAAGGTGAAATTGGAGTAATTAGCTCTCCATCTAAAGGTGCAAATTTCTGGTTCACTTTACCTATATTAAAATGAATTTTTAAATATAATTTTTATTCTGGAAAAAATTATATTAATTAATAATCTATTGAAAATTAAGAAATTAAATTTATCAAAAATTATTTTAAAAATAATAATATTTAAGGATAGTAAAATGGAAGAAAGGAAAAATTTCAAGCATCTTGATACTATTGCTGCTCTCTTTGTCGCCGTGTTATTGATTTCAAATGTTGCTTCAAGCAAAATTGTTAAAATTTGGTTATTTGAATTTGATGGGGGAACCTTACTTTTCCCGTTATCTTACATTTTTGGAGATATTTTGACTGAAATTTATGGTTTTAAAAGATCAAGAAAGGTGATATGGTTAGGTTTTTTTTCAGCTGGACTTATGTCTGCTATTTTTGCAATTGTAGCCTTTTTAAAACCTGCCCCTGGCTGGGAAAATCAACAAGCATTTATAGCTATTTTGGGTCAAACTCCAAGAATAGTTGTGGCAAGCCTTATTGCATATTTTAGCGGTGAATATTCGAATTCAGTCATACTAGCAATAATGAAAGTAAAAACAAAAGGTAAACATTTATGGACTAGAACTATTGGTTCAACAATAGTTGGTGAGTTTGTTGATACCATACTTTTTGTCTTAATAGCATTTTCTTTTACAATGCCATGGTCCACATTAAGAAATGTAATTATTTCAAATTATGTATTCAAGGTAGGGATTGAAGTGTTATTTACTCCAATTACTTATCTTATAGTAAATAAATTGAAAAAAATTGAGGATTTTGATTATTACGATAAAGACACTATTTTTAGTCCAGTTTAATTTAAAATTAAAATCTAAGTATTTTATAAAATTCTTATGTCTTATAAGATTATTTGCTTAAATCAAATATTCAAATAATAAATTGAATAATTATTTTTTTCTATTAGACTATTTAAGTCGATAGAATATTTATAAAGGTCACTTATGTTTATTAAATTAAATAAAAAGATACTTTTTTTAATTATAATTATATTACTGTTCTTTCTTTCGTTTCAAGGTATATATATCAATTATTCTAAGTTTTTAAATATTGAAGAAATGAAACAAATAAAATATATTGAAACAATTTATGATGTAACTGGAAAAGATAAAAGTGCAATCGAAACTATTAAGTACTTTTTTAATGATACTTTATATATAGAAGAAAATTGTTCTGGTGAATATGGAAATGGATATTACACTATCTCTACAGATAAGTATTATAGACCATTAGTTATGGAGACCAAATGGATTTCTGAAATTGAAAAAGCCGATTGTCTTGAAAGATTTATTTACAACTATGAAAATGGTACTATATTATATATTAACCTAAAAAATTCAAAGTCAAAAACATTCAGTATATCTGAAGTTACTGGAGATTCCGTAACATTAGGAGAACTAATAATTTTTATAAATACAGACGTCTTGAAAAATCTATCTACTGGTGGTTTGATCGTTCCAAATGCATATCAAGCCCCCTTTATTTTTCGATATTTAAAAAGTGATACTTATAATTTAAAAAATGAAGTAATAAATGAAGAAGTATATAAAGCTGAAATAAATAATCCTTTTTTACAATTTATAGCTGTTATGTTTGGAAATAAAGCAGAGATACATCTTAGAGCAGATTTCCCTCATATTAGAACTAGATCCTTTTACAGTATAAGAAATATTTTTTTGAAAGAATATAAAATTATAAAAAAATAAAATATTTTAATTTGTAGTTTTTTATCGAAAAATATAATAAATATTAAACTAATAATTTGGTTAATAATTTTTTTAATTTTTTAATTTTTATAGTTTTTTTGATTTTTTTATTATTCTATTAGTTATTTTATATCTAAGTTTCTTTAGGAGCTTCTTATGACAATGGAAGATTTAACTATTATGAACGCTAAGAGCAGTTACAAAGCATGGGTTATATCTATAAGTATGGGACTTGGCCATATGCGTGCTGCTTACGCATTAAAAGATCTGGCTTATGAAGGAATTCAAATGATAGGTGATTCATCAACAAGTTCAGAAGAAGAACTTAAATTATGGAATACAATGAGAAGCTCTTATGAGCTTTTATCTAGGGTAAAAAAGATTCCTATAATAGGCAATACTCTTTTTTCCATTGTTGATAATCTTCAAAATATACCGCCTCTTTATCCTTTTAGAGACCTTTCTACCCCAAGTTATCAGACTAATCTTGTTGCTTCATATATAAAAAAGGGGATAGGGAAAAGACTTTATGAAAAAGTAATTTCTCATCCATTGCCAGTAATTTCTTCATATCCCATTGCAGCTTTAATTTTTGACTATTATAAATACCCTGTAATATATAGTATAGTATGTGATGCTGAAATCAGTAGGGTTTATGTTGCGAAGGACCCCAAAAAAAGCAGGATTCATTATCTTGCTCCAACTGGAAGATCAGTTCAAAGATTAAAACAATATGGTGTTCCTGATGATAGGATTTTTTTAACTGGTTTCCCACTTCCGAAGCAATGTCTCGGTGATGAATCATTAAATATTTTGAGATCCGATCTAGCACAGAGGCTTTTTTATCTTGATCCAGAAAATAGATTCTGGCCTTTACATAAAGTAAATGTTGAACATTTTTTGGGTTCCGAGAATATGGTTTTTAAGAATGATAGAATTTTTTCTATAACTTATGCAGTTGGTGGTGCTGGAGCCTTAAAAGAAGTCGGATATGAGATAGCCAAAAGTTTAAGAGAAAAGATAATAAAAAAGGAAGTAAGATTAAATCTTGTAGCTGGTTTGAGAGAGGAAGTTTATAAATACTTTAAGGATGGATTAAAAGATTTAAATATTCCTGAAGATCTAGTTTATATTCTTTATTCAAAGGATCCTTCAACTTACTTTGATAAATTTGCACAACTTATGAGAGTCACGGACATTCTATGGACAAAGCCCTCGGAACTATCTTTTTATGCAGGATTAGGACTACCAGTAATTATGTGCGAACCTATCGGAGCTCAGGAAATATATAACAAAAAATGGCTTTTAGAAATTCAAGCAGGAATTCCACAAGAAGACCCAAAATACACGGATCAATGGTTATTTGATCTTTTTAAATATGGTAGATTTGCTGAATCAGCTTGGGATGGATTTTTAAAAGCCAGAAAATATGGGACATATAAAATAGAGGAAATCATAAAAACTGGAACATTTTTAAGAGAAACCAATCCTCTTAAAAGATAATATTAACTATCCAATTTTATCCTTAAAAAGATAGTAAAGTACTAGATATGCAACTATTTCTTTATCTATTAATTCAATTTTAGTAATAAAATTTTCTTTATTGATGAAAATTATTTCATTCTTATCCTGATTAAAGCCTTTTTCATCTTTGTATACTTTATTAAGACAGATGGCATTTAACTTTTTCTTTTCAAGTTTCTCTTTTCCATTTTTCTCAAGTTCATCTGTTTCTGCTGCAAAACCTAAAATATTTAGTTGTTTATTATTTTTTCTTATTTCTTGCAAGATATCTGGATTTTTGATAAATGTTAAATTCAATTCTTCCGATGTTTTTTTTATCTTTGAATCATAAGACTCCTTTATTCTATAATCAGAAGGAGCTGCTGCCATAATTAGCCAATCTATATTATTTAAATTTTCCATTAATCTATCTTTAAGTTCTAAAGTAGTTCCAACTTTTATAGGAGAAAACCAATCGATCCTTGTATCTGTATAATTTGCTGTAATGACTTTAAGATTGCCTCCTAAAGATGTTATTGCATTCATAAATCCAAATCCCATCTTACCAGAAGAACCATTTGAAATATATCTAACAGGATCTATATATTCTCTTGTCGCCCCAGCTGTTACTAGAAAAGAATTTTTTGAAATGATATCCTTAAATATATCAAATTTATTATTTGAGATAGAATTTATAAGAGGTTTGATAAATATCAACTCGACTATTTTTAAAAGAATCTTATCAATTTCTGGAAATCTTCCTTTTCCCACTTTTCCAGTAGCAAGTTTACCTGTTTCTGGAAAAACAAAGTTTATATTTCTATTTGATAAAACTTGAATATTTTCAACTGTAGCTGGGTTATTAAACATATTATCATTCATTGATGGAACTAGAAGAATCTCTTTATTATATGCTAAAAGCATAGTAGATAACATATCATCTGCAATACCTGCTCTAAGTTTGGCTATGCAATTTGCGGTTGCTGGAGCTACAATAAATAAATCTGCAATTTCGGTTAAAGATATATGAGTTACATAACCTTCATCTGAAAACATATCTGTTATAACATTGTGCTCTGAAAGTGTTTTCATGGTTATTGGAGTTATGAATTCAATTGCATTTTTAGTCATAACTACATAAACTTCAGCCCCTGCCCTACGAAGAGCAGAAACACAATTAGCAGCCTTGTAGGCAGCTATCCCACCTGTAATTCCAAAAATTATCTTTTTCCCTTTAACATAATTAGAAAGTTCCATCTTTTCCTCTTTTTTCTTTCCTTCTTATTTTTTACTTCTTTCTTAAGAAAAATTTTTCAAAACTCTCTTTATCTATTATGAAAAATGTTGGTCTTCCGTGGGGACATTTTTCGAATTCATTTTGAGTAAATAATTTTTCACATAATTTTTTAGCCTCAATTTCTGTTAATTTATCTCCTTGTTTCATGGCTAAATGACATGCTGACTTTGCTATAATATGCATATAAAACTTTGAGATAAATTCTTGAATTTCCATTTTATTTATATTTAAGTTATCTTTTATAAATTCAATAGTATTATTTATAAAGTTATCTTCATCGTAAGATGGTACAATATCTAAGATTGCAAATATCTGGGCTTTGTTTTTTCCTAATCTTGTAATCTCTATTCCGGCTTTTTCAAATAGTACTATAATTTTTTCAATATATTCTTCATTTATTTCTATAATTTTTGGAAAAAGGAGAACCCTTCTTTTTTTATCTACATTATTGATTAAAATATTGTAGCTGATTCTTTCATCTGCAGCATGCTGATCCAATATTAAAAGTTTATCATTATATTCAAATAAAAGATAGGTGTTAAATATTTGACCTAGAAATTTTCCATTTTTCCATAATTGATTGATATTTTCAATATTTAATAATTTGTAAAAGTTATTTTCTTTTTTATTATTTTGAATTTCAAATTCATTTTGATCTTTTTCTTCATTTTGCTCATAAAATAAATTATTATTAGTAATTTCATTATAAAATTTATTACCATAAAAGAAATTATTATCGATTCTATTTTCTACTTCACTTAATTTATTTTTTTCTATTTCACTTATAACCTTATATTCAATTTCATAATTTTCTTTAACATGAGTATTATCAGATGAAATAAAACTCTCATCTTTATATTTATTGAAGGAAAATTGACTTTCGTTTAATTTATCAGCAATTATTTGCAAAATTGAAGATACAAATATATTTTCTGAAGTTATCTTAATATTTTTCTTAGCTGGATGCACATTACAATCTAAAAAAGCTGGTAACATTGTAATTTCCATAAAAAAATAAGGATAAAAACCTTTTGGAAGATAATTTAAATAAAATCCTTTAATCCTTTTTAAAAGGTTTTCATTAGTAGCACTTCGACCGTTAAAAGCAAAATGAAAAACTGAGCGATTTTTTGAATATGAAAATCTATTTGAAAAGATTAGTTTAATATTTGATATCTGGAATTGTTCTACGAATTTTTGATACCTTTTAAGAATATCTGACAAATCAATATTACCCATTTTTGTTAAATCAAGATTGGGATAAATCTGGTTAATCCTTTTTTCAATGCTTTCACATAAAGGGAATTCATAAATCATTTTATTTTCAGAAAAAAGGGAGAAAGATGTATTCCATCCAGCATAAGATTTGTTAAAAAAGACTTCTTTAAACTTGTTAAATTCTTTTCTCTTATCCTCTAAAAACTTTTCTCTTGCTGGCACATTAAAGAATATCTTTTGAACTGAAACTCTTGTCCCTTTTGAAAAAGGGATTTTTTCATGAATTATCTTTTTCCCACCATTTATAATGAGTTGAAAACCAATATCATCGTTTATATTTTTCGATTTTATGGTTACATAAGAAACAGATCCTATTGAATATAAAGCTTCTCCTCTAAATCCTAAAGTTTTTATATTGTTTAACTCTTCAAAACTTGAGATTTTTGATGTCGCATGATTGGTAAATAAAAGAAAACTATCATCATAAGATATACCATCACCATCATCTTCAACTTCAACTTTGGATAATCCAGAATCTTCAACTAATACTTTTATATTTTTTGCATTAGCATCGAGGCTATTATCTATAAGCTCTCTCACTATAGCTGATGGTCCATCTATAACTTCCCCTGCTTGTATTTTTGACCAAACTTCTTTGGGTAATTTTTTAATCATTTAAACCCTTACCTTATTAATAATATTAGGCTATTTATAATGAACGAAACTGAAATAGAACATAACGCCCCACTATAAAAAGAGGCGAGAGTATAAATATGACCACTATATTTTTGAACAAAAGGAAGCATTACATCCATTGAAGTTGCCCCGCCTATCAAAATAGGCAAATTTGGGTCCATCTTTGAAACAATTGGCGCTGAAATAATTGCAATAACTTCTCTAAAAACATTATGTACAAATGAATATATCGCTAACGATGTAAAACCTTTTACTGAAAGTAAAACAGAAGATAAAGAGTACCAACCAAGACCACCATAAATTATCATCCCTTCTATTAACTTTTTACTAAAAATAAAACTAAATACAAATGATGATATAAAAGATATTAAAATAGATTCAAAAGGTAAAAAAATATTTTTTATCTTTAATTTTTGGTTTTTTAATATTAGAAAACTTCTTCCTAAGTCCATCCCAACAAACAGTAATAATGCATATAATACTTTTTCAGAAAGACTATTTATTGAAGACTCTGATAGTTGAATTTTGAAAAAATTGCCTAAAAAAAAATAAAAACCAAAACCTAAAAGAATTAATCCGACATTTGAAAGTACAGTAAAAATCTCATGAAAAGTAATGAATTTTTTATTTTCCTTTTCTTCAATCTTCTCATTTTTATTCTTAAGATCACAATTATTATATCCATTTACCTCTTCTTCATTATTACTTTTGGAATTTCTTTTGCTTGTCAAAAATTTTTTATAAAAATTTGAATGGTCGAAGAATTTTTTTAAAAATGAATATAAAACGAAAATTAGAAATAGAATAATTGCAGAACTGATTGATTCTAAAAAAAGATTTTTTTCTACCGAAAATATTTCCCTTTTAATAGCTAATTTATAACCCATAACAAAAAGTAACATATAGATACTTATCTGAAAAAATATGGAAATTAAATTTATAATCTTTTTTTTATTTTTTATAAGATAACCTAACATGATACCAATAATAAGGAAGAACAATAGAATTAACATACTAAATGACTAACTTAATATTTAGAAAAGGCAAGAGAATTTAATTTTGTAATTTTTAAATTTTGTATTAATTTTAAAACAGGTTTTAACACTAAAATAACAGGAGAAAACAATGCTTCATAATTGGTCTTTTATTCTTCTTTTCGCTACTCTTTCAGTTCTTTTAGGTATAGCCACATTTCTTAAAAGGATGATTCCTCTTTTTAAGAGATATTTGATACCTGTTTCTATTATTGCTGGATTTTTAGGATTAATAATTGGTCCCGAAGTTTTAAATATCATTAAATTCAATGTAAAAGACCTTGAAAATATCGTATACCATCTTATGGCTATTGGTTTTATTGCTCTTGCATTAAAAGATAGACCTATTAGAAAAGGGAATGATTTACCAAAAACCGCTTTTTATATTGTTTCAACATATCTTATTCAAGGAATATTAGGTTTTGGTTTAACTCTTCTCTTGTTTTATACAATTTTTCCAAATCTTTTTCCACCAATGGGTTTACTTCTTCCTTTAGGTTATGGACAGGGTCCAGGTCAAGCTTATTCTATTGGTTCTTCTTGGGAAGCTAAAGGATTCTCCTTTGGTGGCAATATCGGCTTAACCATTGCAACTTTTGGTTATCTTTGGGCTTTAATTCCAGGGATTATAATATTAAATTATCTTGTTAAAAGAAACAAGATGAAAGTAGAAGCTCCAAAAGAATCAGAGCCAATTTTTGAAATAGAAAAAGATGAAGCTGGCGATGCTCCGATTTCTGCTTCTATAGATAAAATTACAATACAATTTTTCATGATTGGAATCGTATACCTTGCTACATACATAACTATCAAAGGATTAAATTCACTTTTATATCCTCTTGGTAAATTTGGTGAAACACTTGCTGAAACATTATGGGGATTTCAGTTTATTTTTGGTACTATTTATGCTATCGGACTTAGATTTTTATTTAATATATTCAAAAAAACTAAGATAATGATTTATAACTATCCTAACAATTACCTTTTAACAAGAATATCTGGAGCTTCTTTTGATTTTATGGTTACGGCTGCTATATGTGCGATATCTATTAGAGTTTTCGTCGCAAATTATATTCCGATACTTATTATTACTACACTTGGTGGCTTAGTTACATATTTCTTCTGCCTTTACTTAGCTAAATTCGCATATAAACACTATAAACTTGAATATTTTATCGCATTATATGGTATGCTTACAGGGACATTATCTACTGGTCTTGCACTTTTAAGGGAAATAGACACAAATTTCACAACCCCAGTTGCTGAAAATTTGGTTTTAGCTTCTGGTATTGCTTTACCTATAGGTTTTCCTTTACTTCTTCTCTTAACAGTCCCCATAATAGGATATACTACAAATAACCCCAACCTGTATTTTATTACCCTTATTATACTTATAGCTTACTTTTTTTTGATGCTTCTATTTTTAGCTTTATTGAGAAGAAAAGACAGAGTTTGACAAATTATTAAAATACCTTATTAGAAATTTATCCAAACTTTTGTAAGATAAAGGAGAATAATGAACTTAAAGTTAATTGTACTATTGGTATCAATTTTAATGTATCTTGGAATTATAATTTTTTCAAATAAAAAAGTATTTGTATCTATTGGTGCAGCAATTATTTGCTTAATACTTGGTGCTGTCAGCTTAAAACAAGTATTTTTTGAACTTATAAACTGGAATGTTTTAATGATCTATATAGGAACATTAATACTTGCAGATCTTTTTATTGTTTCAAAAGTTCCAGCAATGATTGCAGATATAATAGTTGATAAAGCGCCTAATACAGGGCTTGCCATAGTATTTCTTTGTGCTTTGACTGGCTTTATTTCAATGTTTGTAGAAAATGTTGCAACTGTTTTAGTTATTGCACCTTTAGCTTTTGATATAGCCAAGAAATTAAAAGTATCTCCAGTTCCAATTCTTTTTGCTATAGCCATTTCATCTAATCTCCAAGGAACAGCTACTCTAGTCGGGGATCCTCCTTCTATGATTTTTGCTGGTTTTTTAGGTTTTAGTTTTAATGACTTTTTCTTTTACAATGGGAAACCATCAATTTTTTTCATAGTTGAAGCTGGAGCGATCGCTTCACTTTTTTATCTTTATTTTATTTTCAAAAAATACAGAAAAAAAGAGGTTACAGAAGAAATTGTAAAACCTAATAGTTATGTACCAACTATTCTTCTTGTTCTTATGATAGTTGGTCTAGCTATCATATCTTTTTTAGATAAAGGATTTACCATTAAAAGCGGAATACTATGTATGATTTTTGGTCTTATAGGGTTAATCTGGCATTTTTCTTTATATAAAAATAAGGATGAACATACTTTTGAAATAATTAAGAGATTGGATTGGGAAACCTTATTTTTTCTAATAGGAATATTTGTGGTAATTGGGACTATATCGAAGGTTGGTATTCTAGATGATCTTTCCAAATGGCTTATCATAAGATTTGGAAATAATATTTTTATTAGCTTTTTAGTTATAACTTTTTTTTCAATGTTACTTTCAGGTTTTATTGACAATGTTCCATATATAATTATTATGCTACCTGTTGTTAAAGTACTTGCAAATTCTTTTGGTGCAAATGAATTTTTATTATACTATGGATTATTAGTTGGTTCTTGCCTCGGAGGTAATATCACTCCATTTGGTGCTTCTGCTAATGTTGTTTCTGTAGGTCTTTTAAAAAAAGAAGGTTACAA
>JAAZOT010000049.1 GCA_012797605.1 Spirochaetales bacterium
GCAGATAAAATAGTCAAGCCTGGTGACCATAGCACCGTGGAAACACCTGATCCCATCCCGAACTCAGAAGTTAAGCACGGTAGCGCCTATGATACTGCAAGGGAGACCTTGTGGAAAAGTCGGTCGTTGCCAGGCTTTTTTGATTTAAATCAATAGATAAATTTAAAAATAGATTTGATTAAAATAAGATTTATAGTCAACTAGAAAAATTAAAAGTGAAAATATTACAAATAATTAAAAGAAATATTGCGATAAATAGACAATTAATGTAAGAAAATTAATTTATGAATTATGGATAAAAATTTTTTCTATAAAAAAATAAAAAGCTAAAAATAAAAGTTAATATTAAAGATTATATTAATGCTAAGATTAAATTAATTATTGAAGATATAATTAAATTAGCCAAAAAAATGCAAAATAAATTAAAATATAAATTATAAAAACTATTATTAATTTATTTATTTTGATACTATAAAGATATTTCCATCAGCATCAATATCAATATTAGGTGAAGAATTAAAATTATCTTTATAAATCTGATTTGTTAACAATTTTAAAAACGGAATGGATCTTTTACTTAAATCAAGTCTTGGGTTTTTACTTGATAGATCAATTGGAATTATTTTTCCTCTTAGGAATTGATTGGTATTTAAATCATAATTACATTGAAAAATAGAAGAAAGTGAAAGTTCACCTTTTACAGACAAACCACCAGAAACAACGAAATTTCCTAGGGAATATGCTATGAATTTTCCTTTATACAATTCAAATCCTCTAAGTATATGAGGTCCTGAACCTAAAACTAAATCAGCTCCTGCATCAATTACTGCATGAGCAAAAGCAAAGATATTACCCCTATTTTCATTTCCAAAATATTCTGTTTTATTATAAACAAATTTTGCATTTTGACCCTCAGTTCCTCCATGAAAGAAGACGATAACAAAATCATTATCTTCTTTTACCTTTTTAACAAAATAAGAAGAAAAATTGATATCCCTTAAATCATTAAATTTTGAACTATAATAAAACCCTATTATAGCAATTTTTTTGTTACCTCGGATAAACTTTGTGACATTATTTTTTAATCCTATTGGTTCTATTTGAACTTTTTTTAAGTAGTTCAAAGTGTCATTAAATCCTTTCTCACCATAATCGAAAGAATGATTATTCGAAACTAAGACTCCATGAAAATTCAAGTACTTCAATATTTTTGGTGTAATTTCTGGTGAAAATTTAAATGCGAACATTTTTGAAGAGGAACTATTTTTTGTTGAAACTGTTGAGTTTGTTATAGGACCTTCGAGATTCCCAAGATTTAAATCTGAATTAAAATAATTTATAAGTTCTGAAAAATGATTTTGCCAATTTTCAAGATAATAAGGGAAAACCATATCTCCAACAGCAGTAATTGAAATAACTTCGCTCGACTGTAATGAAGAGGAACAAAAAATAAGTGTAAAACAAATTAATAAGAACATCCCTATTAAAAATTTGACTTTTTTAATATCTGAATAGTTGCAATTTTGCTTATTTTTGTACAACATAGTAGTCCTTTGTTAATATCATATATATTTATTCAATTAAGACAATTTAAGTAAATAGAATTTTATTTTTAATCAATACAAAAAAGATAATTATTGATAATTATGGCGTATAAAATCAATAAAATCAATGAAAATTTGACAATTAAAGAATTTTAAATAAAATAAAAAAAATTATTAAAATTATAATTCTATTTTTTAATATTTCGAAATACAATATTGAGAGTTTTATTGGAGTAGTAAATATATTTCAATTATTCAAGATAAAAGGGGATATTTTAATGGAATGGTGTACTGCTCAAAACCAGGTGATCCGTTCAAGAAATGAAATACCTTATAGAGAATTAAATGAATTTCAAAAAGAAATTTCAGATTATTTAGATAGAAATTTTAGATTGATAGCATTTGATGTTATTAACTTAAAAGAAAATGAAGATAAAAATATTAGAAATTTAATAGCTATTTTATCAAATGATGATCATTCAAACTTAAAAGTTGCTACAACAGAAATAGATATTAGAGAAAAAGTACCATCTCTTTCATTAAAATATCCTTCTTTTGCTATATTTGAAAGGATTTTAGCAGAAGAACATGGTATAGATTTCAAAGAGCATCCATATTTAAAACCTATGAGAGATATTAATTTTCCATTTATCTATCCTTTATCTAAAGAACTTCATCAAGTTGGAGTGGGACCTGTTCATGCTGGTATAATTGAACCTGGTCATTTTAGATTCACATGCGAAGGAGAAAAAGTATTATCTTTAGAAATTTCATTGGGTTATCAAAAAAGGGGAGTAAAACAGCTTTTATTAAAGTATCTTAAGGAAAAACAACCATTGACCAAAATATTTGCATTAGCAGAAAGTATTGTGGGTGATTCATCTGTTGCTTATGCTCATCTTTTTTCTATAATTATCGAATCCCTCGCTAATATTTTTCCAGATAAAAGAGATCTCGCTATAAGGGGTATCTTTTCTGAGATGGAAAGAATAGCAATGCATATTGCAGATTTATCTGCTATAGCAAATGATGTCGCTTATTTATCTACTTCTGCATTTTTACAAGCATTAAGAACACAAATTATCAACAATCTTCTTGCTATTTGTGGCAGCAGATTTGGAAGAAATTTTTTTGGTATAGGTACAAATAGATTAGATTTTGATGCTGATACCATAGAAAATATGAGAAAAAATCTCATAGATGTTCGCAATTCTTTTATAAATATTTGTGATGATTTTTTTTCAAATGCAATGATTATCGCTAGGCTGGAAAATACTTCTATATTTACTAAAGAATATGCAAAAATTTTAGGTCAGGTTGGAATATCTGCAAAAGCTTCTGGGCTTCCGATAGATGCAAGATCAAATCATCCTTATGGTATTTATAGAAATTTCCCAATTTATCCTTACACATTAAAAAATGGAGATGTTTATTCTAGAGCTTTTATTAGATACATTGAGGTTCAGCAATCTATTAAATTCATACTTGAGGTATTAGATTACTTCCCAGTAAAAGAGAAAAATGATTTTGATAAACCTATTTTAAAAATGCCAGAACTTATGAAAGATTCTTTTTGTATTAATATTGTAGAAGGCTTTAGAGGAGAGATAGCATCATTTGTCACGACAGACTCTAAAAAAGATATCTTAGATATAATAATAGTAGATCCATCTGTTCACAATTGGTATGGATTATCAGTTGCCATGAGAAATTCAGCAATTTCTGATTTTCCAGTGACAAATAAGAGTTTTAATCTCTCATATTGTGGGAATGATATGTAAGTAATTAAAAGGAAGGGATAAAAATGTCTTCTTTATTTAAATCAAGGTTAAAGCATGGTTATCAAGCAATAAAATCTGTTGAGCAGGCAAAGATAAATGAAAGATATAGGGGTTTTCCAAAAATACTTACAGATATTACATCAGAAGAATTGATGAGAAAACTAGTATCAATTTGTCCTACCGAAGCTATTAATAATAATCCACTTTCCATAGATCTTGGGAAGTGCATATTTTGTGGAGCATGTGAAGATTTCATAGAAGATAGTCCAATAAAATTTACTAACAATCATAAAATCTTTGCCTTTAATAGAGAACAACTTATTGTCACTTCTGAAATAGATCAAGATTATTTTAAAAGACTTAAACCAAATATAGAGATAGAAAAACTATTTAAAAGATCCTTTAAAATAAGAAATGTAAGTGCTGGTGGCTGTAATGGGTGTGAGCTTGAACTTTCAGCATCCTTTAATGTAAATTTTGATGCTGCAAGATTTGGTATAGATATTGTTGCCTCCCCAAGGCATGCAGATGCAATGGTTATAACTGGTCCTATAACTAAAAATATGCAAATTGCTACATTAAGAACTTGGGAAGCAATGGCAGAGCCAAAGGTATGTATTTTATTTGGTAGTTGTGCAATAAGTGGAGGTATTTTTCATCAATCTAATGAACTTGCAAGAGAAATTCTAAGCAATTTTAACACATTATTATATATACCTGGATGCCCTGTTCATCCATTGACATTTATTGCAGCTGTAAAAAGATTGATTGGTTGGGGGGATGATGAACCTTAGTGTAGTAGAAGTCGCAGATTTACTTCAAATTCCAAAATCAAAAATACTAAAACTTGCTGAAACCTCAAAAATTCCTGCATACAAGATAAATGGACAGTATTTATTCTCATTATCTGAACTAATTGAATGGTCCCTAATAAATCATAATTATATTTTCCCTCAAATGGTCGAACATGCATTAAATGAATTTAATATGAACTTCATTGTTTTATTTGAAAGAGGAAACCTTGTCTATGATATAGTAAATTCTATTAGCCCAAAGGAATATGATAATCTTATGAAAAATATTGCTATACCTCAAAGCACTAGGTTAGAAGATATAGAAAGAACATTAAAAGTTAAAAATAGTTTAACAATAGCTTGTTTGAAAACATCTTATGCTGCTTTACATCCAAGAAATCCATTATTTTGTCTTCATAAAGAGGAATCGATTTCAATCGTAAATTTTCAGAAATCTTTTGAAATTGATGATACAAGAAGATCAAAAGTCAATACAGTATTTATAAATTTCAATGCTAATGCTGCAAGACATTTGCTTTGTCGACTTATAATATCTTATCTATGTCAAAGTATAGATATGGCAATATTATTAGAAAAAAAAGAAGAAAAAAATAAATTTATCGATCTTGCTAAACAAATTATAAATAAATGAAAACCGAAGTTTAATATATTTGCAAGGAATAAAGATGATAATTTTTTATTTTAGTATAATTATCCTAATTTTTGGAACATTTGTATCTTTTTTATTCAAAAAAAATATAAAACTTATTATTTTTAGCGGATTTCTCATATTGACTTCACTTATATTTTTGGTTATTTCCTCCATTAATTTTATAAACAATAATTTCCCCACATTAAACTTCTTAAATTTAAATCGGCTAATTAGCCAAACAAATACTGGAAATTTAGACTACTTTTCAATATTTTCTAATTTAAATTTTGAAATAACCAGTATTGGTTTGTTTTTCATATTTGTTTTATCGGTAGTATCTTTTTGTATAGCTCTATATATGCCTTATTATATAAGATCACATCTTATCAATCAACCTCAACTAAATTTTCATCTATTCAATTTCTCGCTACTTCTATCTTCTATAGTTTTACTTCTTCTTACTTCAAATTTACTTATTTTTCTAATATTATGGGAAATTATGGGAATTTCTTCATTCTTCTGTATATTCTTCGATGGTCAGAAATCCAAAACTATAAATGCAGCTATTTTGTACATAGTTATGATGCATATAAGCTTCTTGTTAATATTAATTGGGACAATAATATGTTATAATCATGTCGGCTCTTTTTCTTTTGAAAAAATCCAGCTTTATTTTCAACAAGCAAATAGTTTGGATTTAAATACTGACTTAAATAAAGTAAAACTATTGCTATTCTCTATTTTTACAGTCGGTTTTATTATAAAACTTGGTATATTCCCTTTTCATTTTTGGCTTCCTGAAGCCCACCCAGCTTCACCTTCTCATATTTCGTCTTTTATGTCCTCTATAGTTATAAAAACTGGGATTTATGGTCTATTTATAACATTAAATTTAATTGGTCTACCTACATTAACTTTTGCAAAAATTATAATTTTTATAGGTCTTATTTCTGCGCTCATTGGAATAATTAATGCTGCTTCTCAGACACAGATAAAGAAGTTTTTAGCATATTCATCTGTAGAAAACGCTGGAATTTTATTGTTTTTATTTGGTTCTTCAATCTATGGCTTAATTAACAATAGTTTCTTTTTGTATTTATCTTCCCTTTTAGCAATTTTTATATATTTATTGAATCATGCTTTTTCTAAATCCTCTGCATTTTTAAGTGCTGGTGTTATTATTAATGAAACCAAAAATGATGATTTAAACTTGCTCGGGGGGCTTGTTCACTATTATAAAGACTTGACAGGAGCCAATTTAATTTCAAGCATTTCATTATCCGCACTTCCACCTTTTGGAAATTTCATAGGCGAACTTCTTATTCTAATCGCTTACGCAAATTATATAACTAATTATGGCTTTTCTATCATACCTTTTTTTGTATTTTTATTTATAGGTTTGATAGGTAGTATAACTCTTCTAGGATTCACCAAATATTTTGCTACTGGATTCTTAGGTAAATTTAGAGGAAAAAGCGACATAAAAAAAAGAAAACTTGATGTTTTTTTAACCTTTTCCTTATATATACAATTGATATTTGCATTGATTTTTTCTTCCAGCTTTTTTTATAACTTCTATTTCAAAATAATTAAAGATCTTTCAGAAAAATTTTCTTTTTTAAGTGGAAATTTTATTCTTGAAGCAGAAATGTTAGCTATTAATAAGATATTTAATTCATTTTATAAAATCACTATTCTTTTTCTGGCCCTTTTTATAGTGTTTTGGCTATTATATAGTCTTATAAAATTAAAGAGAGAAAAAACATGGAGTTGTGGATTCATTTCAAAATCGAATGATAATTTTCAGTATACGGCCAATTCATTTGTTGAACCTTATATATCTGTTTTCAAACCTTTAGTAGGTATAAAAGTCAAGAAGAAAGAAAAAGAAATGGTTTTTATAGAAGATTCATATATTGAAACAGAACATCAAGATATAGTTCAAAAAAATTTTATTAATCCTATAATTGAAAAAATTAATTATTTCTTTGAAAAATTATCATTTATTCAAAGTGGCAGGACACAAGACTATATACTTTATGGTTTGATTTTTCTCATAATAATAATCATAATAACTCTTATAAGGTATATATAAAGTGGAGGAAAGGTTGAAAGAATTTATTTATTTTTTATTAAAAATAATTTTGATAATTTTTAGCCCTCCTTTAATGATAGGCATAATAAATAGAGTAAAAGCAATTTGGGCTGGTAAATATGGTCAAAGTATCTTACAACCGTTTTATGATATAATCAAACTTCTAAGAAAAAAAACAATTCGTAGTAATACATCCAGCTTTGTTACGACATTTGCACTACCTTTACAGTTCGTTTCCAATCTCATAGCTCTTTTATTAATCCCTTTTGGTAAAATAAAACCATTTATATCATTTGAAGGAGACTTTTTTTTCTTCATTGGGCTTTTAGGATTATCTACATTCTGTCAGATAATTATGGCAATGGAATCAGCTGGTTCTTTTCAGGGAATGGGCGCAAGTAGAGAAATCAATTTTTCAATTTTTATAGAACCTGCTATTATTCTTCTATTTAGCTCAATGATATTTTATACTAAAAGTTATTCGATGAATAAAATGTTAATGGAATTTGGATTTTTATCTTTAGAAAAGATAATGGTAGGAGTAATCCTTGGAATTTCATTCTTCTTATTGATATTGATTGAAGGTAAAAGAATTCCGATAGATGATCCTGCAACTCACTTAGAACTCACTATGATACATGAAGCCATGATTCTAGATTTGAGTGGGAAAGATTTGGCTATAGCTATATATTCTGGTTATTTAAGAATATTTATCTTTTCTTTAATAACATCAAATATATTTATTCCTACATTTATTTCAACCAATTTAAGCATATTGTTTTTGATTTTAATAATAATGTTTATATCAATAGTTGTTGGTGCTATTGAATCTTTATTTCCAAGAGTCAGGATGAATCATATACCAGATTTTATGCTTCTAGTTTTATCTTTAAGTGTCATAATAATAGCCTTGATGTTTACAATGAATACTTAAAAGGAATTCAAAATGATAGAAGTTCTTTTAATAATTTTTAGCATCTCTCTTTTGGCTCTTTCATTAACCACAATGGTAGATTCATATGTAAGAAACTTGATATACCAAGCAATAATTATATTTTTCATAACTTTATTTAATCATGAGGCTAAAAATCTAGGTACTGTAATTTTTATACTACTTGAAACCTTAATTATCAAAGGAATACTTGTCCCATACATTCTTTTTAGAAATATTAAAGAAAATGAAATAGTTAGAGAAGTTCAACCAAATACACCTCAGTACCTTTCGATTCTTTTAATGTCCTTAATCTTGATCTTTGGTTTTGTCATTACATTCTGGTTTAATAAACATATCAATAATGTCAATTCAATGCAATTTGGTATATCTATATCGACGATTCTTGCTGGTTTGTTTTTAATATTGGTAAGAAAACAACTTATAACTCATGTAATAGGATATATGGTGATTGAAAACGGAACTTTTTTACTCTCTTTGACTGTTATCAAAAACCTTCCTTTACTTGTCGCTTTAGGAATTTCACTTGATATATTGATGGGAATCCTTCTAGCTGGAATTCTTATAAATCATATTAAAACAGAGTTTAATAAGGAAGAAGGGATAGATAGTCTTACTTCCTTGAAGGATTAATGTCTTTACATGAATTATTGAAGTTTCAATTATGGATATGGGAGTTTAAAGTGTTTGAAACTTTTATTATTTTAAGTTTATTAATTTCCTTACTTATTCTTATTTTAAGAAATAATACTGTTAACTATATTCTTCTTTTATTTTATGGTGTATTTCAGTTAGTATTTACCTTTTTTGTAGTAAAATCATTTTTTAAAAATACTCAATCTTCCAGCTTTTTCTTGATTTTTGATTCAAAAATTTTAGATAGATTTATATATGCAGATAAATATACCATTTTCTTTATTATAATAACCTCAATACTATTTTTTATAAGTTCATTTTCTTCCATTAATAAAGTTCTCTTCATGAAAGAGAAGAATTTTTCACTCTATTGTGCATTTTTGATTCTCTTTTTTGTATCATTATTTGGAGTTATTTCAGCTCAGAACTTGATAGTAATGTGGGTCTTTGTAGAAGCTACAACATTGACAAGTGGAGTCTTAATTTATCAAGATAAGACAAGGCATTCCCTTGAAGCAGCTTGGAAATATCTGTTTATATGTTCAATAGGTATTGCTCTTTCATTTGTTGGTATTGTTTTTCTTTCACTTGCTTTTAATACTTCTTCTCTTTCCTTTAATGATCTTCTTCCCCTAAGTAAAAAAGCAAATCCTTTTTGGTTAGAACTTGGTTTTGGTTTTATATTAATAGGTTTTGGAACTAAAGCTGGACTTGCTCCTACTCATGCCTGGCTTCCAGATGCTCATTCTGAGGCACCATCTCAAGTATCAGCTTTACTTTCTGGTGCATTATTAAATACAGCAATGCTTGGTATAATAAGAGTTTTAAATATATTACCAATTCAAGTTAAAAATATTTGTAGGATATATCTTTTAATCATGGGAATAATTTCATTATTAGTTTCATCTATTTATATGCTAAAAAGTGAAAATTATAAAAGACTTTTAGCTTATTCCTCAATTGAAAATTTAGGACTTATATCTATAGGATTATCTTTGGGAGGTATTGCTTCCTATTCATCCTACCTTCTTATAATATCTCATAGTTTAACTAAAGCTTCCTTATTCATAGTATCAGGAGTTATTAAAGATATTTATCATACTACAGAGACTAAAAGAGTTAATAATCTATTAAAATTTATTCCTTTTGCAGCCAGTACATTAGCTTTAGGATTCTTAAGTATCATGGGTTTCCCAATCTTTCTTTCTTTTTTTTCCGAGATTAAACTATTTTACTTTCTAATAACAAATCAAAAATGGTTATTGCTTATAACTGTTTTATTTTTAATATTGGTAATACTATTTGCATTATCCAAAAATATATTTAATATGATATTTGCAGCGGAAGGGAAATATAAGGCTTCAGAATTGATAAGGTTAAAGGTGAAAAAGTTAAACACTGTTAATAATATTCAAATCTTTGGAGCATTTTTTCTTATAGCTTTAGCTTTATTATTAGGTATCTATTTCCCTAGTCAGTTTAAGGAATTCATATTGTCTCTTGTTTCCTCTATGTAATATAAGACTTAAATATAAGTAGTAGGTGGGTTTTTATGGGTAAAAAGAAGAATAAAAAGTTGGAAAAAGTGAGAAACTTGAAAAGCTTTTCAACAGAAAAACCAAAAGATAAAAAAGATGAAAAAAACGAATATGAAAAGAAAGATAGTTTGCTTTTGTTTTTAAGAGACGCTGTAATAATCGTTGTTATTTTTATTTTATTTATTCAACCTCTTATTATATCTAGTTATACTATACCTACAGCATCGATGGATCCAACAATACCTCCTGGTACAAGACTCATAGGCTTACCCATAGTCTATGGTGGATTTTTATTTTGGACAAAGATAAAAATGCCATCTCTTAAAAAAATTAATAGATTTGATATTGTAATTTTCAAGCATCCAGATTCCAAAATAAAAACTCCTTATGTTAAAAGGGTTATAGGACTTCCAGGGGATACAGTTTATGTAGATGGGAAAAATGTCTATATAAATGGACAAAAGATATTTGAGCCATACACGCAGTATATTTTAGATGCCCAATATTCAGCACATCCTGAAGTAAAAAGGCAGACTTTTGGACCTGTGAAAGTACCTGAAGGTAATCTTTTTGTTATGGGAGACAACAGAGATAACTCTGAAGATTCAAGATATTGGGGATTTTTACCTATAAAAAATGTCTTTGCTATGCCTCTTATAGTGACTTTCTCAAAGGATCCAAATAGTGGTAAGATAAGATGGAACCAATTTGGTAGAATATTGTTTAATAAATAATAATTATTAATTGATTAACATAGTATAAAATTTGTTAAGAGTTGTAAAATAAAGATTGCATATTTATTATATTATGATATTTGCTATTCCAGATTAGGGAGAATTTATATGGATAAATTACCTGATTCTATAAAAAAGATATTTATAGATAAGAATCAAGATAAATCTTTACCAGATAATCTTTTTGCTGTTTGTCCTGGATGTCAAGAAATTGTATATAGACCAAAACTCGAACAAAATCTTGGGGTATGTCCTTTGTGCTCATATCATTTTAGAATATCTGTGGATGAATGGATAAATTTTCTTGCGGATGCTGATTCTTTTACTTCATTATTCGATGAAATTGTTTCAGTAGATCCCTTGAACTTCCCTGGTTATAAGGAGAAATTAGAAGAACTTTATAAAAAAGGGATAAATGAAGGGGTAAAGACTGGGTATGTAAAACTAGATGGTATAAAGACTTTAATAGGTATAATGGATGCAGATTTTATAATGGGTTCAATGGGTTCAGTAGTCGGTGAAAGAATCACTAGACTTTTTGAATATGGAATGAATGAAAATTTACCAGTAATAATAATATGTCGTTCTGGTGGTGCTAGGATGCAAGAAGGCGTTGTTTCACTATTTCAGATGGCAAAAACCTCTGCTGCAGCTAAGAAATTCTCTGACACAGGCAATCTTTATATTTCTATTTTGACAGATCCAACGACAGGAGGCGTTTCTGCTTCTTTCGCCTTTTTAGGGGATATAATAATTGCAGAACCAGGTGCATTGATTGGATTTGCTGGACAAAGAGTTATAGAACAAACTATAAAACAAAAATTACCTGAAGGTTTCCAAAGGGCTGAATTTTTAGAAAAAAAGGGTTTTATAGATATAGTTTGTGATAGAAGAAAATTACGAGAAACCCTTGTAAAAATTCTAGAAATTCATAGATACCGAAGATAAAATTAAAATGATATAGGTAGTTGAATGCTAAAAAGTATTAAAAGCAAAGTATTTAAAAGATAAAAAAGTAATAAAAGTTAAATAAAAGTAATAAATAGATAGATAAAAGTAATAAAACTTAAATAATGAAAAGATAAAATAAGAATGTAGTATCTGGAAATCCTAAATAAATATTAGGAGAATATTGTGAAAAAAGAAAAAATATTAAAACAAATCGATAAACTTAAATCTATTGCCATTTCTGAAGGAATCGATCTATCATCTGAGATTAATCGATTGAGAGGAATGCTTGAACTTGAAAGTGATGAATATAAAAAGGAAAAAGAGATTGAGGAAGTTTTTTCAATTGTTCAAAATTCCAGAAAAATTGAAAGACCTAAACCTCAGGATTTTATAAAATCTTTGATAAAGGATTTTATAGAACTCAAAGGAGATAGAAGATTTGCAAATGATGATGCAATCATAGGCGGTATTGGTTATTTTGATAAATATCCTGTCACAGCAGTTGGAATACAAAAAGGACATACTTTGAATGAGAATATTACTTTCAACTTTGGTTCACCACATCCAGAAGGATATAGAAAAGCACTTAGATTAGCTTTTCAAGCAGAGAAATTTTCGAGACCAATTTTATTTTTTGTAGATACTCCAGGAGCTTATCCAGGAATAGATTCGGAAGAAAGAGGGATGGCTCAAGCTATTGCGGAAAATCTTTACTATTTATCTGATTTAAAAACACCGATAATCTCTATTATTACTGGTGAAGGGGGCTCTGGTGGAGCACTTGCTTTAGGTGTCTCTGATATTTTGATAATGATGCAGAATGCAATTCTTTCAGTTATCTCTCCTGAAGGTTGTGCTTCAATAATATTTAAAGACTCATCAAAAGCAGCAGCTGCGGCTGTTTCACTAAAGTTAACTTCTTTTGATTTGCTTTCATTAGGAATTGTGGATAAGGTGATCGATGAGGGACCTGGCCTCGATGTTGATCCTCAAATAGGTTATAGGAATTTAACTGAACAAATTTCTACTTCTCTTGCATATTTCACATCATTAAATAGTAAAGAATTGATTGAACATAGGTATCAAAAATTAAGAAAGATAGGCTTTTATAAAGATACAACTGGTTTTGTAAAAAAAGGATTAAATAAATCTAAAAATTTTATCTATGAGTTATTTAAATTCTAACTGAAAATATAAAAAATAGAAACAAAGGGAATTTTTATGATTGTTAAAAATATTAAACCAATGAACTTAGAAATAATTGATATTGAAAAGCTAGATCAAATGGAAGGGAAAGAGATTTCTATAAAAGGAGCGATTCATAGATTAAGGATTTTGCCAAATGTAACTTTTTGCATTTTAAGATTGGAAAGAACATTAATTCAGGTAGTTGCTGAGCAGCAATATGACCTTTCTGCATTTTTAGAAGGAGATTTTGTAGAAGTTACTGGTTTAGTAAGAGCTTCAAAGTTAAATGATAAGGCAATATTAAATAAAAATTATGAAATATCATTGACAAAAATTAATCTGATCCATAGACCAAAAGAAGTTCCTCCATTTGAAATAAATAAAAAAGAACTTAACATAAAGCCAGATTTAGAATTTGATATGAGACAGATTTCTCTGCGTCATCCGAAGAAAAGAGCCATTTTTAAGATTTCAGAAACAATTGCTAATTCATTTGCTTCTTTTTTAGAAACAAATAATTTTACAAGAATTTTTTCCCCTAAAATTGTTTTTGCCGGTGCAGAAGGTGGCGCAAATATTTTTAAGATACAATATTTTGATAGGGTTGCATATCTAGCCCAATCACCTCAATTTTATAAACAATATGGAGTAGGTATATTCGGGAAAGTTTACGATATAGGACCTGTTTTTAGAGCAGAAAAACATAACACTACAAGGCATGTAAATGAATATATTTCATTGGATTTTGAAATGGGATTTATCTCTTCTTTTGAAGATATTATGGCTTTAGAAACAGCATATTTGAAATTTATGATTGAACAACTTAAAGAAAAAAATAATTTTGAATTAGAATTACTTGAGATCACCCTACCCGAAATTACAGATTCCATTCCTTCAATAAAGTTAAAAGAAGCTCATGAAATCTTTTTTAAAATACAAAAAATAGATTACAGGAATGAACCAGATTTATCTCCAGATGAAGAAAAATTTCTTACCCAGTGGTCTAAAAAGGAATATAATAGCGAATTTTTATTTGTTACTCATTTCCCTACAAATAAGAGACCGTTTTATACTATGGATGATCCTTCTAATCCAGGTGAAACTTTATCTTTTGACCTTTTATTTAGAGGGCTTGAGATAACTACTGGAGGCCAAAGAATTCATGATTATGATATGCAGTACAATAAATTGATATCATTCGGAATGAACCCTGAAGATTTTGAATCATTTTTAACACTTCATAAATATGGTGTCCCACCTCATGGTGGTCTTGCTATTGGTCTTGAAAGATTGACTGCAAGAATTTGTAATATTGAAAATATAAAAGAAGCATCAATGTATCCAAGAGATATAAATAGAATAACTCCATAAACTTTTAAGGAAAAAAATGAAAAATTATTTGCTAATAGGAAATAGTTCGCTTGAAGATGCAATCGCATGGAAGTTGAACCAAGAAAGTAATATAGGCAATATTTTTATTTCACACGGAAATGGAGGAACATATACCAAGCCAAAAACCAGAAATATTATCTTAAACTTAAATAATAGAGAATTAATAAAAGAATTTTTAGAAAGGGAGAAAATTAACTTTATTATTATATCTTCTTATAAAAATCTAACAAATGAGTTTGAACAAGCAGCCCAAGATCTGGGGATACCAACAATTGGACCAACATCAACAGTAATTTCTTTTTTTAGTTCAAGAATTAAAATAAAGGAATTTTTTAAAAAATATAATATTTCATCACCATCATTTGAAATTGTAGAATCTATATCTAACCTTTCGACAATGATAGAAAATTATACCACAAGAAAAATAATATATTCCGAATCCCAAAAAAGCTGGAAAGGTGCTTATCTCATTGAATCAAAAGGACAAGGAGTAAAAATACTAGAAGCAATTCAAGAAAGTCACGAAAAGGATAATAAATTTATTATAGAAAACTATCAAAAAGGGGAAGAGTATTCTGCTATTCTTGCTTTTGATAAATTCAATTACATTTTATTTCCAATTGTCAGAGTTTATCCAAAATCATTTGATTATGATTATGGATTATATACTTCTGGTATGGGAGCTTTCTCACCGTCACCAACATTTTCAAGTTCTGATATAACAGTTTTAAACGAAAAAATCATATATCCATTAATTGAAGGTTTGAAAAATGAATCATTTATATATAATGGTTTTCTTACAATTCATTTTGTTAAAACTTCAGATAAAATTTTAGCATTAAATATAATTCCTTCGGTTCATAGTCCTGAGATAGAAACAATTTTGCCTTTGATGAGTTCTTCTTTTAATAACTTATGTAATGATTTGAATAGTAATTCCATAATAAAATATATACTAAAGATCAATCAAGGATATTCCCTAAGTGTAGTTATGGCTTCAAAAGGATATCCTATAGATAGTGAAAAAGGTATATTGATAGCTGGATTAGATAAGCAATTTAATGAAATTAATATTTTTCATAATAAAACCTCTAGAATAAATTATTCGAAAAATAGAGGTTTTGTGACTTCTGGCGGAAGAGTCCTTACTCTAAACACTGTAGCGACAACATTGGAAATTGCGAGAGAAAGGATATATAAGTTGCTAGAAAATAACGAAATATTTTTTAATGGTAATTTTTATAGAAGTGATATTGCAGAAAAATATAGTAAAAAATAGTTTTTTATTGAAATTATACTAATTTAACTTATAATTTATTTAAGATTTAATAAATCTTAAGAAGGTTTTATGAAATTATTGTTTATTAGTGATTCTGATAAAGAAGTATTGAAAAATAATATTAATCTTGAAAATTTTAAATTTATAAATAGCAATGAATATTTTCAAAAAGAAAATTACTATAGTGATAAAGAATCCATTTTAATAATTGATAGAAACTCAATTAAGGAAGAGAAAATTGAAAGAATAAGAAAAAGTAAAAATCCAGAGTCCATAATTTTGCTTAGTGAAACTTTAGATTGGGATAAGTTAATTGATACATTTCAAAGAGGGGAAACTTTTTATGTGAAACCAGTTAGAAAAGAAGATTTTGAAAATTTCAAATAAAAGGAGGATTGATGAATAGAAGATTAATTTCTATATTTGTTTTATTGTTAATTATTTCAATTGTTTCTCAAATGGTTTTAGGTCAAAATATCTCTTTTTCATTTTCTCCAAGGCTTTGGGGTCTTGATTTTTACCTTTTTTTAAATGATTTCCCAGCTAAACTAGGTGATTTTGCTACAATTCAGATGATATTAGGTATTGGTGGTGGTTGGGAATCATACGGTTATTTTAGAGATACTTCAAATAATCCTTTACCATATTCTGAAAATTCGCCATATGCCTTTTATTTTAATAGGATAGATTTAATCGGAACATTTGGTCTTGGTTTCCTCTTCTTTTACAATGAATTTTATGGAAAATATACTTCTCAACTAAGATTTAAATTTTTAGTCGATTACCAATCTTATGAGCAAGATAGTGATGGTAAACCAACTCTTTTATCCCAAACAAACTTACCTGATAAGGAAGGTATCTTTCAAAATTCTTTTGCAATTGAGTTATATATTGATTTTTTAAAATATTCTTCAAAATATCATACGATTAGAGGAATGGATTTATTAGTTAGTTATGAAATTTTTCCTCAATTTATTAATGAAATTGCGAATTTTTCAAGAATACAGGCTAAACTTAGAGGTTTCCTTACAATTTTAGAAAATGACAATCTTTCAATATATTTAGCAGATAGAGTTTATTTTTATTATATACCTCAAACAAGTTCATATATTCCAATATCAGCTTTAACAATGGGAAGTCTCGGCTATTCAATGAGAGGGATAAATTGGTGCCAATATGAGGGAACCATTAGACTTTTAAATAATTTTGATATTAGAATATTCCTACCTCAAATATTTGGGCAATCTTATATTATTCCTGGTCTAATTTTATTTTTTGATTTTGGAACTAATGACTACCAAGATTTAAATGGTGTTTTTGGTTTTTCAAACTTACAGTATTCTACAGGTATAGGTTTAGTTATAGTTGCACTTGGTATAGATTTAATTGACTTTTACTTAGATTATAACTTAAAAGAATCTCAGCTATATTTTAAATTAAGATTTTCTCTATTTTTTTAATTAATATAAAATTTGGTAGTAATTAAATATTGTAAGGATATTCAATTTCTTTATTATTTATAAATAATTTGACTATGATTTTACTATTCTTTTTAAGCATTGCAGAAACACCACAATATTTTTCTTGTGATAATTTAATGGCTTTTATTATATCAGAAACCCTATCTTCGATATCTCCAGTAAAATAATAATTTAATATAATATCTTTAAATACTTTAGGATGTTCATCTGTTGTTTCTGTTGTACAATCAAGGGAAAAAGACTCTACTGTAATTTTCATTTTTTTCATTAAAGAAGCCACATCCATTCCAGTACAACCCAAAAGAGCTGTAAGCATAAGACCTTTTGGCCTCGGTCCTAAGTTTTTTCCACCATTTTCTATTGATGTATCAAGTTCTATAGTATGTCCATCAAGTTCAGCAGTAAAAGAAAGGTTTTCATTCCATTTTGCTTTTGAATACATAAAAAATCTCCTTTTTAATTTTATTATTTTTTAATTTTATTGTTTTATATAAAAAAGGTAATAAAAATTTTAAAAAAAGGCACTTTTGAAATTCAAATTTAGTTTATTTGAGGATAAAATTCTAGATAAATATCTTTTAAGTAAATATTTATTCTGGTTTTAGTAATTCTTTTTTATCTTGGAGATTTTCTGAAGTTAGCAATAATTTCTCTTCTTTCTTATTAACTTTTTTATTTTTTTTATTAATTTTAGCTTTTATTTGATCTATTACTTCTTGTTTTATTATAAATGTATCATCCTTGAAAATATTGAAATTTTGAACACTTTCTTTTAATAAATCAACTAAGGAAACAAGATTATTTGAATTTGCTTCCAATTCTTCAGAGATACTGATGCCTTCAGCGGTTAAGTCAAAATAATTTCTTACAATTGTGTCTATAATAGATGTGTTTTCATTTTGAGTATTAGCTGAAGCTAATATTGATTTGACTTCATCTGCAATTACTTTAGTCTCGTCAAGGATAGATAAAATGGAATTGCTAATTATTCTGGAGTTTTCGATTGATTGCAAAATCTTAGTATTTATTGTATTAATTAATTCATTTACCTGATCTGAAATTACTGAACTACTCTCAGCCATTTTTCTGATTTCAGAAGCAACTACTGCGAAACCTTTTCCACTTTCTCCAACTCTTGAAGCTTCAATTGACGCATTTAACGCTAATAATTTGGTATGAGAAGCTATATCTACAATTAATTTTAATGAATCAGTCATTTTTTTGGAAATTTCACTAATCTGAGAGAATGATGATAAAGAGGATTCAAAGATAGAAATTTCTTTTTGTAAAATTGAGTTAGATTTTGTTATTATTTGAGCAGATTTATGCGATTTTTCAACTATGATAGTTGTAGAATTTTTAAGTTCATTTACTGAATTTAAAAGTTTTTGGATAGATTCATTTTGTCTTTCAGCGTTAGATTCTATTTTCTGAGAGACATTGAAATTTTCTTTTATTTTTTCTGAAACAGCTCCAAAATAATTTAAGCTTTCTTTAATAATATTGTTGAGATTGATTGAAACTATATTTATCTTTTGTATTATATCAGCCAATTCATCGGAAGTTGAAATAGTTGAATCAAATGAGAAATTGCTTTTTTCAAGTTCCGAAAGTATCTTTATAATATGTTTGAAATTTCTTCTTAAAAAAGAAACATATACCCAAGTAAAAATAGTAAAAACAATTAGAGCAAAGATTAATAGTCTAAAAAAAATAGTTTTGGTTACATAATTTAATTCTAATGCTAAAATTGTACCTCCTTGAACTGCATATTGTATTAAAGAAAATGTTATTAGAAGTAGTAATATAGCTAGAAAAGACGATGGAATCATAAAAGTTGCAAATGTTTTTGTGATTAATCCCACCTTGTATATTTTATAAGGTGATTCTTCAGAGAATATCTTAACCTTTCCAGCAATATTAAATTGTTCTAATAATGAGAAATGAGATGAATAATAAGATAAAATTGATAATATAACAAAAATAAATGCAAAGTATGCAACAAGAGTCACTAATAAGTTTGATGGTATTAGAGAAAGAACTGATCCAATAATTATACCAGATGAAGTAAAAATTAAAAATCTAATTGAATAATTTAACGCTAATATTACTGGCATATTTAACAATTTTGCCCTATATTTTAAGAATTCTTCCTTATCAAAATTGTATGAAACATTAAATATTGAAAAGAAATCTACAAGATCTCTTACTTTGAAATATGTAAAAATTATTCCTACGAAGAAATTTACCAAATATAAAAATAATAAGATGTTTCTAAACTCGGTAAAACTTGGTCCTGCACTTGGAAATGGTTGAAAGATGAACCAGCACATATAGCCAAAAAGCAATGTTAAAAATTCCGATAAGAAAACTGGCAAAAAATTGAATCTTTTTCTTGTATAAATTTTTTCTAATTTGGAAAGTTCCCCTTTCTTCTTTTTTGACTTTTCAGAATATCTCTTAGAAAGATTTGATTTATAAATATAAGATTTTGAAGTATTTCTTTGTTTTGCTTTCATCTTAAACCTCAGTATGGTGTTGATAAATAAAATCACTTTTTTCAATTATCGTCTGTTTTGTCATAAATCTATATCTTTATAATTTTTTATTAAGATCTCATTTATAAGATATAATTACAAAGAACTACTTCTTAAAAAGATCGATATCAATCTTTTTTTTTCTATATCTATTTGCAAATCTATGGGCTTCATTCCTAATCTTCACTAAAAGTTTTAACCCTTCATTATCAAAGGGTAAACTGATTTCCCTTTTCCCCTTTTCTACTATAATAGTTTCTTCTCTTTTTGCAAGACCAATTACTGGAATATCTATGGATAGATCCTCGTTAATTATATCTGATATCCTTTTTACATGTCCTTTTCCGCCATCTATACAAATAAGATCAGGCAATTGATTTCCAGTGTTTTTATATTCTAAGATCCTTCTGAGTACTATTTCTTCTATAGAAGAATAATCATCCTGACTTTTTATACTCTTAATGGTAAATTGTCTATAATTGCTCTTATCGGGGAAACCATTTAAGAAACTTACAGATGACCCTACAATATAGGATGAGTTAATGTTTGAAATATCAAATCCATCAATTCTATGAGGAATTTTACCTAAATTTAATATTTTTTGTAGTTCCTTTAATTTTTTTTCTTCATTAAATAAAGCTATCTTAAAAGATTGTTTATACAACTCAATTAATTGCAGGATCAATGTTTTATAGATTTTTTTTTCTACCTTAGATTCATATAATTTTAACTCTACGACATTTTTTAATAGAGTCTTTAGTATTTTAGTTAATAACGGAGTAGGGATAAAAACATACTGAGCTGGTTCAATTTCTTTGTATAGAGAAATTATGGCTTGTAGTATAATAGAATCAAAATTATCTTTATCTTCTATGTATGAAAATTTTTTATTAATTGAAAAGGTTTTGATTCCATCTTTACTTCTTAATAAGGTGATATAACCATTTCCGTTTCGAAGATAGAAAGCTATAAAATCATAAGTTCCCTCAAAGTTCCAGTTATATGAATAACGAGACTGATATTCCTTAATTATCATATATTGATTTTTTAAAAAGTTAGCCTTTTCAAATTCAAGGGACAAAGAAGATTGATTTATTTCATATTCAATTTCTTTTAAAAGATTTTTATATTCTCCTTTTAAAAATGAAATAGCCTTTTTATATTGAGCATTATATTGATATTCGTCTATGAATCCAGCACATGGTGCGCTACATTTACCAATATGATAATTTAAACATGGTTTAGATCTATGATTTAATCTTTTTTTGCAAGTTCTTATCTTAAAAGTTTTTATTATAAATTCATAAAGTCTATCTGTCATTTGTTTTGATGTAAAAGGTCCAAATGTAATACCCTCAAATTTGTCTCTTTGTCTTATTATAGAAAGAGAAGGGAACTTTTCTTTTGTAAAAGCCAAAAGAGTGTAAGATTTATCATCTTTAAGCTGGATATTATATTTTGGTTTCAATTCAGAAACTAAATTCTGTTCTATTAAAAGTGCTTCAAATTCAGAGTTTGTTATCCTATAATCTATATATTTAATGTTTGATACAAGAATTTCAGTTTTATCGTCTAAAATGCTTTTTGTAAAATATGAACTTACTCTTCTTTTTAAATTTTTTGCTTTCCCAATATAGAGTAACTTTTGAAATTTATCATAAAAAAGGTAAACTCCACTTTTTTCTGGTAAAGTGTTATAAAACTCTGCTTCAATCATTTTAAAAACAATTTAATAGTAAAAATGAAAATAATCAATATTGACATCAAGAATATCTATGATAAAAGGTAAAAAAAAGGAGAATATCTGTGCCAAACAAAAAATCTGCAGAAAAAAGAGTTAAACAATCATTAAAAAGAAGATTAGAAAATAGAAGTATTAAGACTGAAATCAAGACTGGATTAAAAAATTTAACTTCTTCATTAAATAGTGGAGATAAAGCAAAAATAGCTAACTTGTATAATGATTATCAATCTTTATGTGATAAAGCAGTTAAAAGAAATGTAATTCACAAAAATGCTGCAGCAAGATATAAATCTAGAGCCTCTAAAATGATTAATATTAATTAAAATTAAAAGATGAAGATTACTAAGAAAGATTTAATTGATTTAACCTATCAGAAAACAAATGGAGTTAATAAAGATTTAATAGCATCTATCATAAATCAATTTTTAATCGAGTTATCGAATATTTTGTTAATGAAAGATGAGATTAGTATTGAGATAAGAGGTTTTGGTGTATTTAAGAAAAGAAAAAGAAAAGATCTATTAATTTTAAATCCGAAAACAAAAGAAAAAAAAATCTATAATGACCTTTATTCAATTAAATTCAAGTTAAGTAAAGTAAATAAGTTAAAAAAAGAGGTCGGCCCCAATGAATAAATTTAAAATAGTCATGGTTGATGATAATTGGGAAATTTGTGAGCTATTTAAAACTATTATTCAGAATCTAGAAATGTTTGAAGTAATATCTTTTGATAAAGGTTATAGATTCCTTGAATATATTGAAGAAAATAAATATGATATAGCTATAATAGATATAGATTTACCAGATATTTCTGGATATGAAATAATTAAAAACATAAGAAATGATCTTGAAAATTATACTCCAATAATAGTCATTTCAGCATTTGAGGATTTTGCTCATAAGATAAAAGCCTTAGAATTAGGAGCCGACGATTATATTATAAAACCAGTAAATATTTTTGAAGTAGTCATAAAAATGAACAATCTTCTTAAAAGACAAAGTTATCTTTGTGAGTTAAACAAAAGAGAATCGATTATTCAAGAAAAGGCTGAAATAATAAAAATATTAAAGTCTTTTTTTAATGAAAAAATATATCAGCCAGCTATAAAACTAAAAAACCATTTTGATACTGAGCTTGCTAAAGGTAAATCATCTCTCTCAATAGATAATATTTTTGATACATACAAAAAACTTTCAGATGATTTTGATCTGCTGATTAAAAATTATGAAAAACTAAGTAAAGAAATAGAAAAAAGAATAGAGAAAATCGAAGAAAAAAAAGCAGAATTCCTTCCTGAAAAAGAGATAGAGAAAAAATTTAAAACTAAGTTTTGAGGTAATTATTATTTTTCTTGAAAAATTTTAATTATAATGCATAAATAAAATGTAAAAATATCAAAAAAGATATTGAAAAGAGGAAATTATGCTTTCAGAAGAAAAAAAATTACTACTTCAATACTATAATGAGGGTATAGATCTTTATTTCAAAAAAGATTTTCAAAATGCCATTATTAAATTTCAAAAAGCTCTCGAAATTAATCCTTCTGATGGCCCTTCCAAACTTCAATATCTTAGATGTGTTGAATATATAAAAAATCCACCTCCTGAAAATTGGGATGGTGTTTTCACAATGGTTACAAAGTAAAATATTTATAGATAAATATTCAATCATTAAGGAGTTCTTAAAATGAATAAGAAAGAAAGACCATCTTTTTTAGATAAAGTCGTAACTACTTTTGGACCAGAAACAAATTTTAATGGTAATTTAAATTTCAAGACTTCATTAAAGATTTGTGGCACTTTCAAAGGTACAATAAAAACTGAAGGATATTTAGAAATATCACCAGAAGCAAATGTTGAAGCTGAGATAGAAGCAGGTACTGTTAAGATTGCAGGAATTTTGAGAGGAAATATAAATAAATCAGAAAGAGCGGAACTTATAAACTCTGCGCAAATGTATGGAAATATTACAACAAAAATTCTTAAAATAGAAGATGGTGTTATTTTTCAAGGTGAATGCAAGATGGTTAAATAAATTTTTAAAACTCTCTTGACAGTTGTAAAAAATCTGTTATTTTTGCTTGCGGTTTTGCCCTCATAGCTCATACGGTAGAGCGTTTCCATGGTAAGGAAAAGGTACTCGGTTCGATTCCGAGTGAGGGCTGTGAATAAAAAATAAGTCTTAATTTTAAAAAAGATAAATTAGTTTAATAAAGGTGAATATTATGAGAGAATTAATAGCTTTCAAATGTGATGTATGTGGAAATAAAAATTATACTGCTGATAAAAACAAAAAAAATACTCCAGACAAGTTATCTTTTAAGAAATATTGTAGATTTTGTCATAAACATACTGTTCATAGTGAGACAAAAATAAAATAAATAGATTGTAGGTCAGTAGCTCCAATTGGTAGAGCGGCGGTCTCCAAAACCGCATGTTGGGGGTTCGAATCCCTCCTGGCCTGTTTTTTTAAATTGTGGAGGCAGGATGGCTAAACAAAATATTTTTAAAAAATTTATATCTTTTATTACCTCATCATATAGAGAGTTAAAAAAAATAGACTGGAATATTGTTACCAAATCTGTTCCTGCTCACCTTATTGGTATACTGATAATTATGGCTTTTTTTTCATTGTTTTTTCTAATAGTAGATCTTGGAATTGGTAAATTTATTCAGTGGATTTTTGGTTTATGAAAAATTACTATATTTTAAAAGTTACAAGTGGTACAGAATACCAAGTTGTAGATTATTTGAATAAGATTATTAAAAATACATATCTTGAAAAGTATGTGTTTAATCCTGTAGTTCCAGAGTCAAAAACAGAAAAAAAAATTAAAGGAAAAAAAAGAGAATTTACCTCAAGGTTGTATCCCGGATATGTGTTTGTTGAGATAGATTTCTCAGATAATCCAGATGATGAAAATTATTGGAAAAAAATCGTTAAGGAGATTTTAAGTATATCTTCTGTTTCCGCATTTTTAGGAGTTAAAAGGACCGATAGACCAATTCCTTTATCAAAAGCTGAAGTTAAATCTTATTTGATCAATATTGGCCAAATAAAGGAAAGTGAAACAGAAGAAACTAAATCTGTTTTTAATAAAGAAGAAGAGGTAAATATAATCGCAGGTGGTTTTAAGGGTTGTACTGGTGTAATTAAAGAAATTGATAAAGATAAAACAAAAGTAATTGTTGAAGTTAAGATATTTGATAGACCAACTCCAGTTGAACTTACAATAGAACAAATTGAGAAGAAATAATTTTGAAATAAAATTTAAGGATATATTATGGCAAAAGAAATTAAACAAATAGTTAAATTACAGATAGTTGGGGGTGAAGCAAAACCAGCTCCTCCAATAGGTACGGCATTGGGTCCGACTGGGATCAATTTACAGCAATTTGTTCAAACTTTTAACGCTAAAACTTCTAATAGAAAAGGCGAGTTAATTCCTACAATTGTTACAATATATAAAGATAGAACCTTTGATATAGCTTTTAAAGTTGCTCCAGTTTCATTTATGGTTAAAAAAGCGATAAATTTAGAAAAAGGTTCTGCTACACCAAACAAAACAAAAGTAGGGAAAATTTCAAGAAAACAAATCAGAGAAATAGCTGCAAAGAAGTTGCCTGATTTAAATACCAAAGATATAGAAAAAGCAACTAAAATTGTTGAAGGCACTTGTAAATCTATGGGTGTTGAAGTTGTAGATTAATTATTAAGGAGTTTCAATAATGACAGTTCATGGTAAATTATATAGAAAAGCTAAAGAAAATATTGAACCAAAAGCTTATAATATTAAAGATGCGATATCTTTAATAAAAAAAGTTTCTTATGCCAAATTTGATGAGACTTTTGAAGCAAGTTTTAATTTAAAGCTTGAAAAGAAGCATTCAGTTAGATCTACAATATTATTGCCAAATTCTTTTGGTAAAACTAGAAAGGTTTTAGTTTTTGCTAAAGGACAAAAAGCAGAGGAAGCTATTTCTGCTGGCGCAGATTATGCTGGAGATGAAGAATATATTGAAAAAATCAAAAATGGTTGGCTTGATTTTGATGCATGTATCGCAACTCCAGATATGATGAAAGAAATAGGTAAGATAGCAAAAATTCTAGGTCCTAAAGGTTTAATGCCTAATCCTAAAACAGGTACTGTTACTGATAATATTGCTAACGCAGTGAAAGAGATCAAACAGGGTAAACTCGAGTATAAAGCAGATAAAGCTGGTGTTGTTCATGTTATGTTTGCTAAAAAATCTATGACGGAAGAGCAGATTTTAGAAAACTTTAATCAGCTTTACCAAGATTTACTAAAGAAGAGACCATCTGATTTAAAAGGAAATTATATTTTATCCATATATCTTTCAACAACAATGTCTCCTTCTGTAAAAGTTGATATTTCAAGTTTAGCTTAAATCTAATACTTGAAATTGTATTAATTCTTGTGAGCTATTACGCAGTTTATATAAAATATTTGTTCTATCTACCAATCTATTAAGGAACTTTTATGGAGAAAAAAAGAGAAATTCGACCAGAAAAGATCAATTATTTTAATGAAATTAAGACAATATTTCAGGAAAATAATTTTGTGCTTTTCTGTAATTTTTCAAAATTAACTGTTAAACAATTTGAGGAACTACGCGGAAAGATTCGAGATAAAAATGGTTATATTAAAGTCATTAAAACTAATATAGCTCGACTTTCTGCTAAGGAATCAATTGATTTTGAGATTCCCGAAGATATGTTTAAGTTAAACACCTTTATCGTTTACGCAAATGATGAGATCAGCAGTATTGTTAAAGAAATTAAAAGCATTCAAAAGACAAAAGTAGTTACCATTAAAGGAGCTATTTTTGAAAATAGCTTTTTGAATGCTCAAGAAGCTGAAAGATTAGCTGATCTTCCATCAAAAGCAGAATTATATGGTATGCTTGCCAATATTTTGGCTAGTCCATATACAAGATTTACAAGGGCTCTTGGTGATATTATTTCTAGGTTTCCAAGAGTTTTGAATCAAATAGCTCAATCTAAGTAAAAAATTAAATAATTGTTTAAGGGAGTAATTATGGCAAATCTTACAAAAGAACAGATTATTGAAGCTGTAAAAGGCATGACTGTAATGGAATTAAACGAACTCGTTAAAGCACTCGAGGAAACTTTTGGTGTTAGTGCTTCTGCTCCAATGATGATGGCAGCTCCTGCAGCAGCTGCAGCAGGTGGTGAAACCGCTGAAAAAGAAGAAAAATCCGAATTTGATATCTACATAAAGAATCCTGGTGCTCAAAAAATTGAAGTTATAAAAAGAGTTAGAGAAATTACATCTTTAGGTTTAAAAGAAGCTAAAGATGCAGTAGAAGACGCTTCTAAACCTATTAAAACAGCTGTACCAAAAGAAGAAGCTCAAGCAATTAAGAAAAAATTAGAAGAAGCAGGTGCTCAGGTAGAGTTAAAATAATGCCAGAAAATTGGCAAAATTGTCTAATATCTATTTTCAATATTGAAGGGGGTAGGGATACTCCCTTCAATCTATATAATTTTCCAGCTATTTTTAAGTTTTCTAAAATTGTTTTTTTATCTTAATCTTAAATATTCAGGAGAAATTCATGAAGGTGAAATTTTCACCAATTAAAAACAATCCAAAAAGATTTTATATCAATAATAATAATGATGAAATTATTGAGTTCCCTAATTTTTTAGAAATACAAAAAATATCCTATGAGTGGTTTTTACAGTTAGAAAAAAAGTTGAACAAACTACCTATTGAAACTCAAGGATTAGAAGATCTTTTCAAAAGTCATTTCCCTATTGAATCAAAAAATAGTAATATTGTATTAGAATATGTTGAATATTTTTTTGGTCAACCAAAATATACTGTCGATGAAGCAAGGGTTAAAGGGAAGACATATTCAATTCCTATTAAAATTGTTGTAAATTTAATATTCAAGGATTCTGGTGAAGTCAGAACAAAGGAAATTTATTTTGGTGATTTTCCTTTATTGACTGATGCAGGAACCTTTATTATAAATGGTGCAGAAAGAGTAGTAGTATCTCAGATACATAGATCTCCAGGAGTAATGTTCAAGTATGATGATAGAAATAATGAATATCAAGCAAGACTTTCACCTGATAAAGGCGCATGGTTAGAGTTTATATTAGATGAAAAAAAGGAAATACTTTCGGTTAGAATTGATAAAAAGAGAAAAATACCAGCTACGACATTCCTTAGGGTTTTGGGGCTTGAAACAAATGAAAAAATAATAGATGCTTTTTATGAAACTGAAATATTACCTATTACATATGACTTAACTGGTAGGATATCTGCTCAAACTCTTATTATAGAAACAGATTTTGGTCCAGAAAGAATTATCGGTGCTGGTCAAGAAATTAGAGAGTTAGATATCGATAAGATGATGGAAAATGAAATCAGAGAACTAAAAGTCGTAAATCTAACTGGTTCTAAAAAAGTAACATCTCAAATAATTTTAAATACGATTCAGAAAGAAGTTTTCGAAAAAGATCCAGATAACCCACTAAAATCAGAACCAACAAAAGAAGAAGCTATTAACAAAGTTTTTAATATATTAAGACCTGGTGAACCTGCTCTTATCGAAACTGCAGAAATTGAAATAAAAGAAATGTTTTTTAACCCTCATAGATACTTTCTAGGTAAAGTTGGTAGATTTAAGTTAAATAGAAAATTTGGCTATAAAGAAAATGTTTCAGAAATGAATCTCTTGATTGATGATATTATCAATACAATAATCTATCTAACAAAGATTGCGGAAGGCATTTATAATGTTGATGACGAGGATCATCTCTCAAATAGAAGAATTAGAGCCGTAGGGGAACTTATTTATAATGAGTTGAAAAAAGGTTTTGCTAGAATGCAAAGGATTGCTATAGAAAAAATGAATACTATAGATCCAGAAACAGCAAATCCAACGGAGCTTGTAAATAATAAGCCAATTACCTCAGTGTTAAATGAGTTTTTTGGGACTTCTCAACTTTCTCAATTCATGGACCAAACAAATCCATTAACCGAATTGACTCATAAAAGAAGAATTAATGCATTAGGTAAAGGGGGTCTCTCTAGAGATAGGGCTGGATCTAAAGTTAGAGATGTCCATACATCTCATTATGGAAGATTATGTCCAATTGAAACACCTGAAGGACAGAATATCGGTCTAATACTTTCTTTAACAACTTTTAGCAAACCTAATGATTTTGGTTATCTTGAAACACCATATTTAAAAGTCGAAGATGGAGTTATTACAAATAAAGTTGAGTTTCTAACAGCTATAGAAGAAGAAAGATTTTATATAGCTCAATCGACAGAGCCAAGAGATAAAGATGGTAATTTTATAAATGAATTTATAGACTCAAGACATAATGGAGAATATATAAGTGTCCATAAGTCAAAAATTGATTATGTTGACTTATCTCCAAGACAACTGATTTCAATATCAACAGCTTTAATTCCATTTTTGGAACATAATGATGCTAACAGAGCATTAATGGGTTCAAACATGCAAAGACAAGCAATTCCACTTCTTTATCCTCAATCACCTCTCGTTGGAACTGGAATTGAACAGAGAGTTGTAAAGGATGCTGGTATTATTCAATATGCAAAAAGAAGTGGAAAAGTGATCGAAATTTCAAATTCTACCATTACTATAGAACCTGATAATAAGCTAAATGAGAAAGACTTAGATAAATATAAACTTATAAAATACTTTAGAACTAATCAGGATACAGTATATAATCAATCTCCAATTGTTAAACTTGGGCAGAAAGTAAAAGAAGGGGATCCATTGACCGATGGTCCTTCTGCTGCTGATGGTGAATTAGCTTTAGGTGTTAATTTGAAAGTCGCTTTTATTCCATGGTATGGATATAATTTTGAAGATGCTATAGTTATTTCTGAAAGGGTAGTCAAAGAAGATCTTTTAACTTCGCTCCATATTAAAGAGTTTCAGATAGAAGTTAGAGATACAAAGTTAGGTCCAGAGAAAATTACAAGAGATATTCCAAACTGTAGTGAAAGGGACTTAAAAGACCTTGATGAAAATGGAATTGTCAAAGTTGGATCTTATGTTACCTCAAATAGCATTTTAGTTGGAAAAGTCACACCAAAAGGACATGAAGAGCTATTTCCAGAGTATAAATTATTTAAATCTATTTTTGGTGAAAAAGCTTCTGAGGTTAGAGATACATCTTTAAGGGTTCCTCATGGTGTTGAAGGTTATGTTACTGAAGTCATTAAACTAAACAAAGATGATGTTGATGATCTTGACAATGGTGTGGAAGAAATAATAAAAGTTTATGTTGCGACAAAAAGAAAGATACAGGTTGGGGATAAACTGTCAGGAAGACATGGAAATAAAGGTGTTATTTCTATTATCCTTCCTGAAGAAGATATGCCATTTTTACCTGATGGAACTCCTGTAGATATAGTATTGAATCCGCTTGGTGTTCCTAGTAGAATGAACTTAGGACAAATATTTGAAACATCATTAGGGTGGGTTTGTGAAAAAACTAATAAAAAAATAGCTATTCCAGTATTTGAATCACCAAAATGGGAAGAGATTCAAAAGATGCTTGAAGAAGTTGGCCTCCCAAAAACATCTAAAACCAATCTCTACGATGGTAAAACAGGTGAGAAATTTTTAAATGATGTATTAGTTGGAAATATTTATATACTAAAGTTGAACCATATGGTAGAAGACAAGGTTCATGCACGTTCTACTGGAAATTATTCTCTTGTTACTCAGCAACCACTTGGAGGTAAAGCACAATTTGGTGGTCAAAGACTTGGGGAGATGGAAGTTTGGGCTCTTGAAGCTTATGGTGCCGCAGCGACTTTACATGAGTTTTTAACTCAAAAATCTGATGACAGAACTGGAAGGAATAATATGTATCATGCAATTGTTAAAGAGGAACCAATTCCTCCTGCTGGGATACCAGAAGCTTTTAATGTTCTTATTCAAGAATTAAGAGGCATGTGCTTACATGTTATTCTCTATGATGAGAATGAAAAAGAAATTTCTTTGACAGAAAAAGAACAAGAAAAGAATGTTTATAAATCCAAACAGATGTTATAATTAGTTTTTCCTATTTATTAGAGAGGGAGAATATGAGTATTTTTGATAATGTTAAGATGATTTCGAAAATTCAACTAAAATTAGCTTCTTCAGATGTTATAATAGAACAATCTTATGGTGAAGTAAAAAAACCTGAAACAATAAATTATAGAACATTAAAACCAGAAAAAGATGGGCTTTTCTGTGAAAAAATATTTGGAACAACAAGAGACTATGAATGTTCCTGCGGAAAGTTTAAAACTAGAAAATATGAAGGTGTTGTATGTGATAGATGTGGAGTACAAGTTACAGATTCTAAGGTTCGAAGATATCGCTGTGGACATATTGTTTTGGCTTCTCCTGTTGCTCATATATGGTATTATAAAACCACACCTTCTAAAATAGCTTTGGCTCTTGACGTAAAAAACAAAGATTTAGATTCAGTTCTTTTCCATGAAAAATATATTGTAATTGACCCTGGTGACACAGACTTAAAAGAAAAAGAAATTTTAACAGAAAAAGAATATGAAGAAGCTTTAACAAAATACGGTTCATCTTTTAAAGCTCAGATGGGAGCGGAAGCAATAAAAGAACTTCTTTCAGAGATTGATATCGATTATGAAGTTCAAGTTCTTAGAAGGATGATGATTGAGAAAGATAAAAAGGCAGATAAAAAACTTTTATCTAGACTTGCATTACTAGAGGATTTTAAAAAATCTGGAAATAAACCAGAATGGATGATATTAGATGTTGTTCCTGTAATACCGCCAGATTTAAGACCTATGGTTCAACTCGATGGAGGTCGCTTTGCAACTTCTGATTTAAACGACCTTTATAGAAGAATGATTCATAGAAATAATAGACTAAAAAAATTACAAAGAATGAAGGCTCCTGATATTATTGTAAAAAATGAAAAAAGGTTGCTACAAGATGCTGTAGACTGCCTTTTTGATAACTCAAAAAGAAAAAGAGCAGTAAAAGGCCCATCAAATAGACCATTAAAGTCGATATCGGAAATATTAAAAGGTAAACAAGGAAGATTTAGACAGAATTTACTTGGTAAAAGAGTCGATTATTCTGGCCGTTCAGTAATAGTAGTCGGCCCTAACTTAAAGATTTATCAAGCAGGAGTTCCACGAAAAATAGCTTTGGAGCTTTTTAAACCTTTTGTAATAGCAAAACTTAAATCAGAATATAATTATACAATAAAAAGAGCCAAAGACGCGATAGAACATGGTGAGAAAGAAGTTTGGGATGTGCTTGAATCAATTGTAGATAAGCATCCAGTATTATTAAACAGAGCTCCAACATTACATAGGCTAGGGTTTCAAGCATTTGAACCAAAATTAATAGAAGGTTCTGCTATTCAATTGCCTCCATTAGTATGTCACGCATATAACGCAGACTTCGATGGTGATCAGATGGCTATTCATATCCCTTTATCAATAGAAGCTCAGATAGAATGTTGGATATTAATGCTTTCTGCTAAAAATTTACTTGATCCAGCTAATGGAACTCCAATATCCTGGCCTACAAAAGATATGGTCTTAGGAGTATTTTATCTTACAAAAGAAGATACAAGAATAAAAAGAGAAAAAATCAAATTTTTCAACAATTTAGAAGAAATTGAATATGCAATTCAGTTCAATGAAATAGTGTATAATGAGCAAATTCTATATTACTTTAATGATCAATGGATAAAAACCACAGCTGGAAGAGTAATCTTCAATAGTATTTTACCCCAATCAATAAGATTTATAAATGAGGCAATGTCTGAAAAGAAACTTAAGAATCTTATCGCAAGAATTATTGTACAAGAAGGTATTTTTGCAGCTGGAGATTCTTTAGATAAAATTAAAGAATTAGGCTTTTACTATGCTACAAGGTTTGGCTCTACAATAAGTGTATCTGATATCATAATTCCAGAGGAAAAACATAAGATTATTTCTTCAACTGAGGAAAAGGTTAAACAATATCAAAAAGCAAAACAAGATGGTACTATTACAGAAGAAGAAAGATATAATGAAGTTATTAAACTTTGGGACAAAGCTAAAAGCAAAATACAGCAAAAACTTAAAAATACTATAGAACAATTTGATAGTGGAATTAACCCTTTAAATATATTAGTTGAATCTGGAGCAAGAGGAAATATAAGTCAGGTAGTTCAACTAGCTGGTATGAGAGGAAACATGTCTACTCCTTCTGGTAAAATTATTGATATTCCAATAAAATCAAACTTTAAGGAGGGATTATCAGTTTTCGAATATTTTATTAGTACTCATGGAGCAAGAAAAGGACTAACAGATACAGCTTTAAAAACTGCTGATGCTGGTTATCTTACAAGAAAATTAGTCGACATTGCCCAAGATGTTGTAATTACTGAAGAAGATTGTAAAACAATAAATGGTATTTATATTGAAAGCATTAAAGAAGGGGATGAAGTAAAAGTTCCACTAGCACAAAGAATAACTGGAAGATTTTGCCAGGAAAAGATATATCATCCAATTACCAATGAATTAATAGTTGATGTTAATGAGTATATAAATGAAGAAAAAGCTCAACTAATAGAAAGATTGGGTATTAAAAAGGTAAAAATAAGATCAGTTTTAACATGTGAATCAAGATATGGTGTCTGTGTTAAATGTTATGGTCAAAACTTAGCCACAGGTTCTATTGTAGATATAGGCGAAGCAGTGGGTATTATTGCCGCTCAATCTATAGGACAACCAGGAACGCAGCTTACAATGAGAACATTCCATATAGGAGGTATTGCTTCATCCGGTGAAGGAATTGAGGCTGAACGAAGATTTAAAAATCCAGTTTATGTCGAAAGAATTTTTGGAACTACATATAAAAATGAGAAAAATGGAAATTTAATATTCTTGAGAGATGGTCAGATTATTATAAGAGAAATATTTAAAGATATTACCAATACCTGCGCTACCAAAATTGAGGTAGTAGATGGAATGAAAGTAATACCTGACACAATTTTGGGATATGATGAAAATAACAAAATTGTCAAATCAAATCATATTGGTATTACTAAGCAAATAGGACATCATCTATACTTAATGGGTGATGAAATCTCTATAGATGCAAGAACTGGAAGCATCTTTTATGGTAAAGAAAACGAAATTTTCCCTGCTGATAAGACTTTGTTAGAAACTGATATGCATAATGATATTACTTTAGCGGAGAATGAAGGTGTCGTTAAATTTGAAAATATAATTATTAATGTCAATGCAAAGCAAATCGAAGGTGGGTATTTAAAGATCGCCCAACTTTTAAATGATAAGAGACAGCCAAAGTTGTATATTCTTGATAAAAATGATAAAGATAAAATATTAACGACATATCATTTGCAATCCAAATCTATCTTAACTGTTAAAGATGGTGATAGCGTAAAGGTAGGAGATATTATAATTAAACTTCCAAAAGAAAAAACAACTCAGGAAGATATTGTTTCTGGTCTACCTAAGGTTACTTCTTTGTTTGAAGCAAGAAAACCAAAGAAAAAAGCAATTTTAGCTCAAGTAGATGGAATTATAAAATATGGAGAGTCAAAGAGAACTAAAAAAGTTATCCTAATTGAAGATGATTTTGGCAAAATTTATGAGCATCTGATTCCTGGTTTTATGAATGTAAAAGTTAGAGAAGGAGACAGAATTAAAGCTGGTACTCCTCTTACTGACGGCGAACCAGATCCTTATGATGTTCTTTCCATAAATGGAATATTTGAATTTTCTGCCTACCTATTGAATGAGATTCAAAAAGTTTATCGTGAGCAAGGAGTAAATATCAATGATAAACATATTGCTATAATTGTAAGGCAGATGACTAAAAAAGTCACTATTGAGGAAGTAGGAGATACAAATTTTGTATTGAAACAGATCGTTGATAGAGAAGAATTTTTTGAAGTAAATGATAGGGTAATAAAAGAAGGAGGAGTTCCTGCTAAAGCTTCTCCAGCTCTTGAGGGGATTAAAAAAGCAGCCCTTGGAAGATCCTTTTTATCCTCCGCTTCATTCCAAGAAACAACAAAAGTATTAACTAATGCTGCTATAAGGGGAGAAATAGATTATCTAAGAGGATTAAAAGAGAATGTTATTATTGGACAAAGAATCCCTGCTGGAACAGGAATAAGAAATTATAAAAATATAAAAATTTATGATAAGCAAAAAGATGATATTGAATTTAACATTGATGATATATTCAAGTCTTCAATAAATAAAAGTTTCTTTCCAGAATCAGATAAATTTGGTTAATACTTGACAATGAAAAAAAATTTGTTATTAGTAAATTCCATGTGCAAAGGAGTTAATAAAAATGCCTACTATAAGTCAATTAATTAGAAAAGGAAGAGAAAAAGTTACCTACAAATCTAAATCTGTTGCCTTAAAAGGATGTCCTCAAAGGAAGGGTGTTTGTACTCGTGTATTTACAATGACTCCAAAAAAACCAAACTCTGCTTTAAGAAAAGTTGCTAGGGTTAGACTTACAAATGGTTATGAGGTAACTGCTTATATACCAGGAGAAGGACATAATCTTCAAGAACATTCTGTAGTTTTAATAAGGGGTGGAAGAGTAAAAGACCTCCCTGGTGTAAGATATCATATTATAAGAGGAACTTTAGATACACTTGGTGTTGAAAATAGAAAGAGTTCTCGCTCTAAATATGGTGCTAAAAATACTAAAAAATCATAAAAATTATTCCGGGAGTTATTATGAGCAGAAAGAAAAAAAGAATAGATAGACCTTTACAGTTAGATTTTAATTATAAAAATCAAGAAATTTCTAAGTTTATAAATTATTTAATGTGGGATGGAAAGAAGACTGTTGCTCAATCAGTCATTTATGATGCTCTAAATTTAGTCAAAGAAAGATTAAATGAAAATCCTGTTGATGTTTTTCATCAGGCAATTGAAAATGTTAAACCTATAGTTGAAGTTAGATCAAGAAGGATTGGTGGTTCAACATATCAGATACCTGTTGAGGTTCCATCATATAGACAATTTTATCTTGCTTGTCATTGGATAATTACTTTTGCAAGAGCAAGAAATGGTAAGAGTATGGCTGAAAAACTTGCAAACGAAATAATTGATGCTTATAAGAATCAAGGGTCTTCAATTAAGAAAAAAGAAGATACACATAAAATGGCAGAAGCAAATAGGGCTTTTGCTCATTTAAGATGGTAATTTACAATCGATTGCGTGCGCTGGAGAAAAGATTATTTATCTTTATCCGACTTAAATTCTCAAAAGTAATTTAAGTTAATACTCCATCACGCATTCTTTATATACAATGTTATTTCTCAATTTATTAAATTTACTTTATTTGCTTTAAGCTATTAAAGTTATTATTTTATCTTTTTATCAAATATCATAGGAAAAGGATATGACTGAAAAAATTTCTTTAGATAAATATAGAAATATTGGAATCATGGCTCATATAGATGCAGGTAAAACTACAACCACAGAAAGAATTCTATTTTACACTGGTAAAACTTACAAGATAGGTGAAGTTCATGATGGTGCAGCTGAAATGGATTGGATGGTACAAGAAAAAGAAAGAGGGATTACTATAACATCAGCTGCTACTACGACTTTCTGGTTAGGTCATAGAATAAATATAATCGACACACCAGGGCATGTAGATTTTACAGCAGAAGTCGAAAGATCTCTTCGTGTATTAGATGGCGCAATAGCCGTCTTTTGTGCAGTTGGAGGAGTAGAACCTCAAAGTGAAACAGTATGGAGACAGGCAAATAAATATAAAGTTCCTAGAATTATATATGTTAACAAAATGGATAGAGTAGGCGCCGACTTTTTTGAAGTAAGGAATCAAGTTATAGAAAAGTTGGGAGCAAAACCAGTTGTTATTCAACTTCCGATTGGCAGTGAATCAAATTTTAAAGGTGTTATTGATTTAATAAAAATGAAAGCAATAATTTGGGAATCATATGAAAGTAATGCTCCTTTTTCGGAACAGGAAATACCTGAAGAGTACAAAAAACTTGCTGAAGAATATAGAGAAAAATTACTTGATGCGGTGTCAGAGCAGGATGATGTTGTTTTAGAAAAATACCTTTCTGGGAGTGAGATTTCTTATGAAGAAATCAGAAAGTGTATTAGAAAAGGAACAATAGCGATGGATTTTTATCCTATGATATGTGGTTCTTCTTTTAAAAATGTTGGGGTCCAAACAATGCTTGATTCTATAGTATACTACCTACCATCTCCTATAGATATCGCGGATGTTGAAGGTGTTCAACCAAAAACAAGAGAGATTGTAAAAAGAAAAGCTATTGAATCAGAACCTTTTTCTGGACTTGCTTTTAAGATTATGAGTGACCCATATATAGGTAAGTTAACATTTTTAAGAATATATTCAGGTAAAATAACCCAAGGAGATGAAGTATATAATTCTTCTAAAGAAAAAAATGAAAGAATTGGAAGAATTGTTTTAATGCACGCGAATAAGAAGGAAGAGATAAAAGAAGCATCCGCTGGAGATATTGTTGGGCTTATAGGGATGAAAAACACGCAAACTGGAGACACTTTATGTTCGCACCATGCACCAATAATACTTGAATCTATGGATTTCCCTGATCCAGTAATATCCGTTGCTATTGAACCAAGGACAAAAGCCGAATATGATAAGTTGTCTATAGCACTTGGTAAATTAGCTGAAGAAGATCCCACATTCAAAATAAATGTTAACGAAGAAACGGGTCAGACAATAATTCGAGGTATGGGAGAATTACATCTTGAAATAATTGTTGACAGAATAAAAAGAGAGTATAAAGTTGAGGCGAACATAGGAGCACCACAGGTTGCATATCGTGAAACCATTCAGAAAAAAGTTAAATCTGAAGGTAAATACATAAGGCAATCGGGTGGTAAAGGTCAATATGGCCATGTAATTATTGAAGTTGAACCTCTTGAAAGAGGTAAAGGCTTTGAGTTTGTAGATAAGATAGTTGCTGGAAGAATTCCTAAAGAATTTATACCGTCTGTTAAAAAAGGAATAGAATCAGCCATAGAAAATGGAGTTCTTGGTAGCTATCCTGTTACAGACATACGTGTTAACTTGCTAGATGGTTCTTATCATGAAGTTGATTCTTCGGATTTAGCCTTTCAGATTGCAGCATCTATGGCTTTCAAAAATGCTTGTAAAGAGGCAGATCCAGTTCTTCTTGAACCAATAATGGCATTGGAAGTTATCATTCCTGAAGAGTATCTTGGTGAGGTCATGGGAGACTTAAATAGCCGCAGGGGAAAAATTCATGGAATGATCGATTCGGTAAGTGGAAAGATAATAAAAGCCGAAGTGCCATTAAGTTCAATGTTCGGTTACGCGACAGTCTTGCGCTCAAAGACACAGGGAAGAGGGACTTATACTATGATGTTAAGTCATTATAGTGAGGTTCCACAATCCATATTAAAAGAAATATTAAAATAATTTTTTCTTATTAATACAACAATAAGAATTTAATTGATTTATGGATAATAAGACAAGTATATTGTCTTTTTAAATAAAAATGTTATTGATTCCTATCAACCCTTGAAAAGAATTTATATGGTTGTTTATTTTTTTATTATTTGAGGAGGAAATAAAAATGGCAAAGGAAAAGTTTAATCGAACTAAACCACACATGAATGTTGGTACTATAGGACATGTTGACCATGGTAAGACAACACTTACTTCTGCAATAACAAGATATTGTGCTGCATTAGGAAGAGCTGTCGCTAAAAAATATGATGAAATTGATAATGCTCCAGAAGAAAAAGCAAGGGGTATAACAATCAATACTCAGCATGTTGAATATGAAAGTGAAAAAAGACACTATGCTCACATTGACTGTCCGGGGCATGCTGACTATATTAAAAACATGATTACTGGTGCTGCTCAGATGGATGGAGCAATACTTCTTGTTTCAGCTAATGAAGGTCCTGAAGCTCAGACAAGAGAACATATTCTTCTTGCTAGACAAGTAAATGTTCCTTCAATAATTGTTTTCTTGAATAAAGTTGATATGGTCCCAGATCCAGAACTTGTCGATCTCGCTGAAGAGGAAACAAGAGAGCTTCTTACAAAGTATAATTTCCCTGGTAAAGAAATTCCTGTAATTAGAGGTTCTGCTTTGAAAGCTATGGAATATGAGGGAAATGATGTAAATGCTGAACCTTGGAAACCTATAGCCGCACTTTTAAAAGCAATGGATGATTATTTCCCAGATCCTGTTAGAGACCTTGATAAACCTTTCTTGATGCCTATAGAAGATATATTCTCAATCAAAGGTAGAGGTACTGTTGTTACAGGTAGAGTTGATAGAGGTAGAATAAGAGTCAACGATAAAGTTGAAATTGTAGGTTTCGGTGAAACAAAAGAGACAGTTATTACTGGTGTAGAAATGTTTAGAAAAGAACTTGATGAAGGTTTAGCTGGTGATAATATAGGTCTTCTTTTAAGAGGTGTTGAAAAAGAAGAAGTTGAAAGAGGTATGGTTATCGCTGCTCCAAAAAGCATAACTCCTCATAAAAAATTCGTTGCTCAGGTTTACATTCTCTCTAAGGAAGAGGGTGGTAGACATACTCAATTCGCAGTTGGTTATAGACCACAATTCTATTTTAGAACAACTGATGTAACAGGAACAATTGCTAAAATACAAAATGTTCAAACAAATGAAGAGGAACAAGTAGCACAACCAGGACAAAACGTTCTTATGACAGTTGAGCTTATATATACTGTTGCTATGGAAAAAGGTTTAAGATTTGCTATCAGAGAAGGCGGAAGAACTGTTGGTGCTGGAGTTGTCGCAGAAATTATTGAATAATAAATTGTGGGGAGTATATCTCCCCACATTTAATGCTATCCTGGAGGATATTTGTGAAAAGCACTAAAATTCGAATTAAATTGCAGGCTTATGATCATCTAATTCTTGATAAATCTGCTGAAGAAATAGTAAAGACATTAAAAAAAGCTAAAGCAGTCGTAAAAGGTCCAATACCTCTTCCGACTAAAATTAAAAGATATACTGTTCTTCGTTCACCTTTTATAAATATTGAAAGTAGAGAACAATTTGAGATTAGAATTCATAAAAGAATGATAGATATAATTGAACCTTCAGATGATGCAAAAAATGCTTTGATGAGTTTAGAATTACCACAAGGTGTTTATGCAGAGGTCAAACAATTATAAGTTTATAAAAAACAAAATTATAATTCAAAAGAGGTTAAATTATGATGGGCTTAATTGGTAGAAAAATAGGTATGACAGAAATATTTGATGAATCTGGTAAGCAAATCCCTGTTACAGTAATTAGGGTTGGCCCATGTACTGTTCTTGAAGTTAAAAATAAAGATTCACATGGATATAATGCTATTAAGTTAGGATTTGAAGAATTAAAGGAAAAAAAACTTAATTCCCCAAAAAGAGGATATTTTGATTCATTAAACATAAAATTGAAAGAACAAAATAAAGACATAAACATTGCACCTAAAGCTGTAGTTAGAGAATTTCGAGTTAATGACAATGAACTATCTATGGAAGTAGGGCAAGATTTAGATGTTTCTATTTTTGAAAATATTAAATATGTTGATATTATCGGTAAATCTAAAGGTAGAGGATTTACTGGTATGGTTAAAAGATTTAATGCTAAAAGAGGTAAAATGACTCATGGTTCTAAATTTCATAGAGGTCTTGGTGGTACAGCTATGAGAGAACAACCAGGTAGAGTTTATCCTTTCAAGAAGATGCCAGGTCATTATGGGAATGAGCAGGTAACAGTCCAAAATTTAGAAGTTATTAAATTAATAAAAGATGAAAATATTATTTTAGTAAAAGGCGCGGTTCCTGGTGGTAAAAATAATTTGGTTCTTGTTAAAAAATCAGTTAAAAAACTGGAAAATAAATAAGATTATTCCTTAAGAAGGAAGGGAAAAACTATGCAAGTTACAATTTATTCGCTTGAAAATAGACCAAAAGAAGAAATTCAAGTATCAGATTTAATGTTTAATGCAAAAATAAACAACTATCTTATCTGGCTTGCTGTTACAGTAGAAGAAGCAAATAAAAGGGCAGGTACAGCTGATACTAAGACAAAGGCAGAAGTTGCGGGATCTGGAGCTAAACCATGGAGACAGAAAGGAACAGGTAGGGCAAGAGTTGGTACAAAAAGAAATCCAGTATGGAGAAAAGGTGGTGTTGCTTTTGGTCCTCATCCAAGATCTTTTAGAAAAAAGATAAATAAAAAGATGAAGAAACTAGCCTATATTTCTCTTTTCTCTTTGAAAATGAAAAAAAATCAGATCAAAGTCATTGAAGATATTGTAATAGAAGATTCAAAAACAAAATCACTGGTAAATATTTTAAAACCTTTTGAAATTAAAAATAATGCTGTTCTTATTTATGGTGACAAGAAGTTCATGAATGATGTTAATGAAAGTCAAGTATTGACAATTTCTGAAAATGATAGAAATATAAAAGCTGCTTCTAGAAATTTAGAAAATATTACCACTCTTCATTGGAATAATTTGGCAGCAAAAGAGATTTTTTATGCCAAAGAACTTCTAATAACAGCAAGTGCTTTACATTATCTTGAAGAGAAATATCTACCAATGGTTACACCAAAGGTTAGCTCTGTATAGAAAAATTAAAAAAAATAAAGATAGTAAATAGAAGGAATAAAATATGAAACTTGAATATCATAATATTATTTACAAGCCAGCTTTTAATGAAAAATCTACAAATTTACAGGGACAAAACAAATACACCTTCTATATTCATCAAGACGCAAATAAGAAAATGGTAGCTGAAGCTGTAAGTAATCTTTTTAATGTTAAGGTAATCAATGTTAACATAGTTAATTTACCTAGGAAGGCAAAACAAAGAGACAGATTTCATCCTGGATTTACTAATTTCAGGAAAAAAGCAATTGTTACGATTGCAAAAGGACAACAGATTAAAGAACTGATTGTAGAATAGTGAGGTTATCATGGGATTAAAGAATTATAGACCGATTACTCCAGGACAAAGATTTAAAACATCATTAGATTTTTCTGAGATTACTAAAGATAAACCTTATAAAAAATTAACAGTTTATATACCGGAAAAATCTGGAAGAAATAATTTGGGTAGAGTCACTATGAGAAGAAGAGGTTCTGGTCATAAAAGATGCTACCGAATTATTTCTTTTAATAGAAATATGTTTGATGAAATAGCAAAAGTTGAATCTATTGAATATGATCCAAATAGAACCGCAAGAATTGCGTTAATTTGCTATTCAAATGGTATTAGAAGATATATTTTGGCACCAGACGGACTTAAGGTTGGTGATAAGGTAACAGAAGGAGAAAATGCCCCTATAAAATTGGGAAATGCGCTTCCTTTAAATAAAATTCCTGTTGGTACTTTAATACATAATGTTGAAATGAGTCCTGGTAGAGGAGGACAATTAGCGAGAGCTGCAGGAACTTTTTGTCAGCTTTCTGGTTTTGAAAAAGATTATGCAATTTTGACAATGCCATCTGGTGAAATTAGATATGTTTTATCAAAATGTTATGCGACTATTGGAGTAGTTTCAAATGTTGATCAAAAGAATGTAGTTATTGGTAAAGCAGGTAGAAATAGATGGCTTGGGAAAAGACCAAAAGTTAGAGGTGTTGCTATGAACCCTGTTGACCATCCTATGGGTGGTGGTGAAGGAAGAGGAAAAGGAAATCATCCTCAATCTCCTTGGGGAACACCTGCTAAAGGTTATAAGACAAGAAAGAAAAAGAATCGTTCTGATGTTTTTATAATTAAAAGACGCAAGTAAATGATTGTAGGAGATAAAATATGTCACGCTCAATAAAAAAAGGACCATATGTTGAAAATAGTCTTTTCAAAAAGATAACTGAACTTTCTAAAAGCTCTACTACACAGAAAACAGTAAAAACATGGTCTAGAGAGTCAACTATAATACCAGAGATGATTGGCTTTACAATTAATGTATATAATGGTAAAAAATTTGTTCCTGTTTTTATTACAGAACATATGATCGGACATAAATTGGGTGAATTTGCACCTACAAGGTTATTTAAAGGTCATAGAAGTTCTGAAAAAGTTGCTCAAGCTAAGTAAATATAAAGGAATAGTTATATGAAATCAAGAGCAATAGAAAAATTTATAAGAGTTTCACAAACAAAAGTTTTAAGGTATTCTAGAGAAGTGCCCCCTGGAATGCTTGTAAATGATGCAATAAACAAATTAACTTTTGTCAATACTAAAGGTGCTAAAGTATTAAAAAAAGCTTTAGAGTCAGCTAAAGCAAATATGATAAGCATGGCTACAACTCATAATATAGATATAGATGACTCTAATTTTACTGTTGAAAAAATTTCAGTTTTGAAAGCTCCAACTTATAGAAGGCTTCGAAGAAGGGGTAGGGGTCATGCTGATGTTATTTCAAAAAGAAATTCACATATCTTTGTTGAAATATCTGATGAAAGAGTGAAAAAGGATCAAGCAAGGGGGAACTAAATGGGTCAAAAGGTAAATCCTGTAGGTTTACGACTTGGTATATCAACAGATTGGCAGTCAAAATGGGTCGCAAAATTTAATCATGAAGATTATGCTAAAAAACTTGTTGAGGATCAAGAAATTAGATCTTTTATAAATAAGACTTTAAAAGATGCGGCTATTTCTAAAATTGAAATTATTAGAGAAATAGACATTTTAAAGATAATTATTCATACTGCAAGACCAGGAGTTGTTGCGGGGCAAAAAGGCAAAACTATCGAAGATTTAAGACAAAACTTAATAAAAAAGGTTATTAAAACAGTAAAACCAGACAATGTTAGAATTTCGATTCAAGAAGTTAAAGAAAGATACACATCAGCTGTTTTGGTTGGAGAAAGCATTAAAACCGCAATAGAAAGCAGAGCAAACTATAAAAAGGCTATTAAAAAAGCCATGGAAAATGCTATGAAAAGCGGTGCTTTGGGAGTTAGAGTTAAAGTTTCTGGAAGACTTGGTGGTGCTGAAATAGCGCGAACCGAGCAATTCGCTGATGGGCAGATACCTTTATCTACATTGAAAGCAAAAATAGATTATGCAGTTTCTGAAGCTCTTGTTACTCTTGGTATTATTGGGATAAAAGTATGGATATATCTTGGAGATGTTGACAACGTGAAAGGAGATACTCATGCTACAACCCGCTAGAACAAAATATAGAAAACAACAAAGAGGTAGAAACAAAGGCGAAGCTACACGAAACAACAAGATTGCTTTTGGTGATTATGCTCTTGTAGCTTTAGAAAATGGTTATCTTACACCAAATCAGATTGAATCAGCAAGAATAACTATTACAAGAAATGCAAAAGGTGCAGTTAAATTGTGGATTAAGATTTTTCCAGATATTCCTTATACTAAAAAGCCTCTTGAAACAAGAATGGGTAAAGGTAAAGGCGCTGTTGATCATTATGTTGCTAGGATTAAAAGAGGAGCAATCCTTTATGAATTAGGTGGACAGATTAGCGAATCTGATGCCTTAGAAGCATTAAAACAGGCATCTTTCAAATTACCCATCAAATGTAAAATCGTTAAAAGAAACATTTTGACAGGGGTTTAAAATGAAAAAAGCAATGGCTGATATTATTAATGCAAAAAATGAAGAGATTATCAATATTTTAAATGAATTATCAAGAAAATTAGTTGATCTAAGAATAAAATCTGAGTACGGAGAAGTTAAAGATACTTCACAGATTAAAAAAATAAAAAAGCAAATAGCAAGATATAAAATGATCCTTCATCAAAGAGGCATATCACTATAAGGAGTTTGGTAATGGAAAAAAAACAGTCTCATAGAAAATATTTTCAAGGTTTAGTAGTTTCTGATAAGATGGATAAAACAATAGTTGTAAAAGTTGAAACCTTGAAAATGCATCCTATTTATAAAAAATATGTTAAAAAATGGAAAAAATATAAAGTTCATGATGAAAAGAATATTGCTAAAGAAGGTGATGTCGTTCTTATTGGTGAAACAAGACCACTTTCGGCAACAAAATATTTTGAACTTATAGAAATAGTTAAAAAACAAGGATAAGAAAGAGGTGTACCATGATTCAGCAAGAGACAATACTTAAGGTTGCTGATAATAGCGGCGCCAAATTATTAAAGTGTATCAAAGTTTTAAATCATTCAAAAATTAGATATGCTTATGTTGGAGATATCATTGTTTGTTCTGTTTTTGAGGCAATTCCAAATTCTAATATAAAGAAAGGTCAAATTGTAAAAGCCGTTATTGTTAGAACAAAGGATGTAATAAAAAGACCAGATGGTTCCTGTATAAGATTTGATGAAAACGCTGCATGTATTGTAGATAAAGATAAAAATCCTATTGGAACTCGTATTTTTGGACCTATTGCTAGAGAGCTTAGAGATAGAGATTTTGCAAAAATCATTTCTCTTGCTCCAGAGGTTCTATAAGTGAGGTGACTATGAAAATTAAAATTAAGAAAGATGATAATGTTCTTGTTATAGCTGGCAGGGATAAAGGAAAGAAAGGTAAAGTAATCGCCGTTTATCCTGAGGCAAATAGAGTTTTGGTAGCAAATGTTAATCTTAGAAAAAAAGCCATTAGACAGCAAGACCAGATGATGGATAAAAACTTTGCTGAAAGAGAAGTTCCATTGCATATATCAAATGTTATGGTAATTTGTCCACATTGTAAAAAACCCGCAAGACTTGGAAGAAGAAACGAAGAAGATCATAAAAGATACTGTAGAAAATGTGGTAAAGATATAGATTAGTTAAATAAGGAAGAGGTATAAATATGGCTCAGCTAAAAGAAAAATATAAAAAAGAAGTTATTCCAGTTCTAAAGGAAAAATTTAATTACTCTTCCATAATGGAAGTGCCAAAAATTGAAAAAGTCATACTGAATGTTGGCGTTAGCGAAGCTGTTATTGATAGAAAATTTGTTGATGAAGCAATGAAAGATATTGAAAAAATAGCTGGTCAAAAACCAGTTAAAACAAAAGCTAAAAAATCTATCAACCAGTTCAAAGTTAGACAAGGGCAAGAGTTGGGTGTTAAAGTTACTCTTAGAAAAGAAAGGATGTGGGAATTCCTTTATAAATTTATCAATGTTGCTTTGCCTCGAATAAGAGATTTTAAGGGTATAGCTGTTAAAGGTTTTGATGGTAAAGGAAATTTTACTTTAGGAATAAAGGAACATACAATCTTTCCAGAAATTGAATTTGAATCAACTGAAAAGATTAGAGGTCTTTCAATTACTATAGTAACAACAGCAAAAACAGATGCAGAATGTAAAGAGTTGCTTGCAACTTTAGGTGTTCCATTTAGGAGGTAATTAAATGGCAAGAAAAGCAATGATTGAAAAATCTAAAAGAAAACCAAAATATGAGATTAGAAAGCATAATAGATGTAGAATATGTGGTAAACCTCGAGCATATTATAGAGATTTTGGGATTTGTCGTATTTGTCTAAGAAAATTAGCAGGTGAAGGTAAAATCCCTGGATTAAAAAAAGCTTCATGGTAAGGAGTGGTAAATGTATTCAGATCCAATTAGCGAAATGACTACTAAAATTTACAATGCCCAAGTGGCTAATAAGCCTGATGTCACAATAAGCTATTCAAAAATGAAAGAATCAATATTGAATATTTTAAGAGAAAAAGGTTTTATTCAGGATTTTTCTATCGAATCTCATACAACAAATTCAGATATTAAACAAATTCATGTTGTATTAAAATATACATCAGATAGAAAGCCAGTTATCAATGGTATTAAAAGAGTTTCAAAACCATCTAGAAGGGTATATCATTCAGTAGAAGATATTAAACCAATTATGAACGGTTTTGCAATTGGCGTCTATTCCACAAATAGAGGGATTTTGACCGATAAACAGGCAAAAAAAGAAAATATCGGTGGAGAATATCTTTTTTATATATGGTAAAAAATGAAACATATGAAATTAGGAGATTAGTATGTCTCGATTAATAAAAAAACCTATAATCATACCTTCAAATGTTAAATTATCTATTCAAAA
>JAAZOT010000050.1 GCA_012797605.1 Spirochaetales bacterium
TATATTGGACAACAGGAATATAGTAAACCTAATGTTAGATAGATATTTAAATAAAGTTGAAAAAGTTCAAACACTGTTTCCACTGACCTGCTCAAGTAAATTTTTAAATAAATTTGAAAACTCTTTTATATTCAATTACCACTATTTTTCAGATATTCCAGTTTTCATAAGTCAAATCTTAAAAAAATCTGAAAATTTAGAATTTCAGATTCTTAATCTTAATAAAATCGATACAAAAAACTCACTTAATTTTGATCAAATTTTGAATTCTATAAATATTTTATTTTCAAAAATCCCTGTTTTGCAAATTCCAGTAAAGAATGTTGGAGCATTTTCCTATTTAATAGCCAAATATCTTGGTTTTAAAGATATAAAAACTTATGGAATAGATTTTTCATTTGAAAAGAAAAAGTATTATTATAAAGATGCATACTTTTTTGATTTTTATAATATTAGACAAAACTACTTGAATACTACACTTGGTTTAACAACTAAAGTTTGCATAAAAAAAGGTGAAAAATACCTTTTTCAGCAGTACTTACAGGAATGGAATGAAATAAAAAATAAAGATTTAAATGTAAATTATAGAGAATATTGTAAAGAAAATAGTAGAAATAATATTAGAAATTTTAGTAAAAATAACAATAAAAATAATTATGAAGAGAGTTATCGACAAGTTTATAAAGAAGATTACGAAGACAATTGTATAGAAAAAGATGATAAAATTGATGATGAAAATCCAAAGGATGTAACTAACTGCCTTGAAAAATACTTTTCAAACATACTTTCTTATCTTTATATAGCAGGAACTAAAAAGGAAGATTTGCAAAAGAATTTACATCTGTTTTTAAAAAATATTTTTAAACTAATTATCTATTGAAATATAATATCAAATTGATATTTTATGTAAAATCATTTGGAATTAAACCGATAATACAATAAAATTAAGGAATTGGGGGTCATTTTGACAGACAACAAACAAGCTCAAAGCTATCTTGAGATGAAAGTAAAAACCGCAAGCCCAATTCAGTTGGTTGTAATGCTTTACGATAAGGCGATAGTTTGTCTTAATACTGCTATTGAATATATCAATAAAAAATCAATAAAATTTGATATCATAAATAATAATATAATAAGAGCTCAGGATATAGTATCAGAGTTGATGCTCTCTCTTGATTTTGAGCAGGGTGGTGATATAGCTCAAAATCTCTTTGCCATTTATGATTTTTGTATGAAAGAAATGATAGATGGGAATATTAAAAAAGATCCAAAGTTGCTTTCAAATGTAGTATCAATATTATCTGAACTTCGAACTGCATGGGCAGAACTTGAAAAGAAGGATAATGGAAATCAAAAAATTAAAAATGACACTTCCGAAGGTTCTTCCTTTAATTATAAAGTGTAAAATATGGAATTTGATATTAGATTTGGTTCTCATATTTCAATAAAAAATGGTTTAACTTCAGCTTTAATTACTGCTAAAAATCTTGGATTTCATTCACTTCAACTTTTTACTAAAAATGCTACAAGATGGCTTTCTAAGGCTCCAGAAGAGAAAGATATCTTGGAGTTTAATAAATTACTTAAGGATAATTTTTATTTTAAAGTTGTAGCTCATGCTTCTTATTTAATAAACCTTGCATCTTTCAATGAAGATATCTTAAAGAAAAGTACAGATTCCATTCAAGACGAGATTAATAGATGCTCCAAGTTTAATATTCCTTTTTATGTGATTCATCCTGGTTCTCATATGGGAGTAGGTGAGAAGCAAGGATTGGATCAGGTGGTTAGATCTTTTAATAAGATAGATATTCCTCAAAATGTTAAGATTTTAATAGAAACAACTTCAGGGCAGGGTAGTAATCTTGGCTCGAAATTTGAAGAGATCGCTTATGTCTTATCAAATATCGATAAAAAAAACCAGTTTGGTGTATGCTATGATACTTGTCATACATTTTCAGCAGGATACGATATAAGAGATGAAAAATCTTTTAGTAATACTATGAATACATTTGATAAAATAGTAGGATTGAAAAATATAGAAGTAATTCATGTTAATGATTCAAAATTTCCACTTGGTTCTAAAAAGGATAGGCATGAACATATTGGGAAAGGCTTTATTGGACTTGATACATTCAAGTTTTTTATAAATTTTCCCCCTTTTAAAAACATCCCATTTTTACTTGAAACAGAAAAAAGTGATGATTATCATGAAGATATTGAAAATTGCAAGAAACTACAGGCTCTTATCGAAAGTTAGATTGGAACCTAAATCACCTATTTCCTTAGGGGTATTATCTTCCGGTAATTTGAAGCTACCTATCATTTCATTTAATTTTTCAATGTAATTTTTATTTGTATTTTCGAGAAGAGAGAATTGTTCTAAAGATTCTTTTATTTTTTCAATTTCGCTATTAATATTTTGAGATGAAATTTCGTTTGATTGAACTTTTTCTTTTACATTAACAAGGTATTTATTGATATTTGTAATATGATTGGAGATTACATCACTAAGATTTGCAAGATTTTTTGCGAAATCAAGAAGGTTCTTAATTATTTCCATTACTTGATTTCCATTATCTGCAATTTCTTCTATTTTTTTATTTATAAATATTTGTGATTCGCTGAATAATATGGTAGTTTTTAAAATAGATTTTATTACAGATATTGTATTTTCAACTGATTCATTTGTAGTCATAATATCATTTTGTATTTTTAATAAATTTGAGTTTATTAAATTGATATTTTCTTCCTCTTCTTCTGATAGTTTTCTGACCTCATCTGCAACTATTGAAAAACCACTTCCAAATTCTCTTGCATGAGCAGCTTCTATAGATGCATTCATGGCAAGAATGGATGTTTTTTCTATCGTTTTATGGACAGAAACAATCATTTGAGCGACAGAGTCAACCGAACTGCTAATTGATGTTATCCAGTTCTTAAAATCATCTACTGCTTTTTCACCATCTCCAATCATGTTTTTCAAGTTTTGGATTTCATTTTGAGAGTTTAATGTTTTTTCTTTTAATTTAGTTAAACTTTCTACTACAGAATTTGTAATATTACTTGCATCTAAAGTAGTTTTATTATGAAGTTTAATTTCTTCATTAATTTTTACTATTAGATCCTCTATCTTAGAAATTTCATCAGACATATTACCATAGTTAGTCGACAATTCTTTTGAATTATTCAATGCATTATTACTATTATTAAAAATTTGGTTTACAGCGTTTGTAGTAGTTGCTGTTTTTTCACTTAAAGATTGGAAGGTTTCCTGATTATGAAGAATTGTTGCTTTAATTTGATTTAAAATAAAGACCAATTTAGAAATAAAATCATTATAAAAAAGTGCGAGTTTTTGTGTTTCATCTTTTACTTTGATATTTATTTTTTGTGTAAGATCACCAGATGAGCCAAGTTCAAACGAACTTATAAAGATATTTAAATTTCCGATAAATTTGTGTATAATCCTTCTTGATATTAAAAAAATAAGCAAATAAGTTAATAAGCCAATCATCAAGGTATATCTAATAAAATATACTCTTGAAAGAGAAGCTTCTTGCATCAAATTAGTAGCTACATTTGCTTCTTCAATCAATCTTTCATTCTTTTTTAATGCAGATTCAAATAATCCTTCATCTTTAGTTTGTAAATAATACTCTAAAATACTCTTGTATTCATCCCACAATCTAATTAGTATAGTTAGTTGTGTAAAGACTTTTTTATCTGTAACTCGAGATATCTTTATCGAATTTGAAAGAGTTCCTCCATCTCTAAGTACTTTTAAAGATTCATCAATGTTGGAAATTGTCTTTAATAATTCTTCATTTGAAATACTCAAATATTTTATTGCTAGAATCTCTTTTGATATTTTCTGAAATAACATTCTTTGTTTGCCTAAAAGATTAACAGTTATGGCATCACTATTTTGTTTGATTAAAGTTAAAAAAATAAGGACAAAAATAACTATAAAAACAACTAATAATATACCAAAAGAGAAATTTAGCTTCTTTTCTAGAGTAAAATAAAATATTCTTTTCACTTTCTTCATCCAAGCTAATAAAAACTTAAATAATTAAGGTAAAAGATGGAGGAATACTTATAATTATATTCCTAAATATGCCTCTTTAACCTTAGGATTATTAGCTATATCTTTTGCAGGACCATGAAAACTAATAGTTCCAACCTCTAAAACATAGGCATAATCTGAAATCTCAAGGGCTTTTTTTGCATTTTGTTCGACAAGCAATATTGTTGAACCAGACTTATTTATCTTTATTATAGTATTAAAAATTTCTTCTACTAGAACTGGAGCTAATCCCATAGAAGGCTCATCGAACAATAAGAGATCTCCTCCTGTAACCAATGCTCTTGCTACTGCAAGCATCTGTTGTTCACCTCCAGATAAAGTCCCTCCGAGTTGTTTTCTTCTTTCTTTCAATCTTGGAAATAATTCAAAGACTGTATCATACCTTTTTTGCCTTTCACCTTTGCTTTTAATTAACCATGCAGCCATATCAAGATTTTCTTGAACCGTTAAAGTTGCAAAGATTCTTCTTCCTTCTGGAACATGGGATATCCCAAGAGAAACTAACTGATGGGCTGGAAGATTAAAAATATCCTGATTTTTAAAAATTATCTTTCCTTTGCTTGCCTTCATAAGTCCACTTATAGTTCTTAATGTTGTTGTTTTCCCAGCTCCATTTGCTCCAATTAATGTAACTATTTTCTTTTCAGCAACTTCGAAAGATATCCCTTTTATAGCTTTAATAGCTCCATAATCTACTTCTAAATTTTCGACTTTTAGCATGCTATTCTCCTTTTCCTAGGTAAGCTTCTATTACTTTTGGATTATTAGCGACTTCTTTTGGACTTCCTTCAGCAATAGTTTCACCAAAGTCTATTACTTTAATATATTCGCAAATACCCATTACAACTTTCATATGATGTTCTATTAAAAGAATTGTAAGATTAAACTTATCTCTGATAAAATGGATCAACTCCATTAAATTACCTACTTCAGCAGGATTCATGCCTGCGGCAGGCTCATCCAATAAAAGTAGTGATGGATGAGTAGCTAATGCTCTTGCTATTTCAAGTTTTCTTAGCATACCATAAGGAAGATTTTTTGCCGTATCATACATACAAGCTTCTAGTTTAAAGATTTTTAGAAGTTCATATGCTTCTTCTTTTATTTGTTCTTCAACCAGATTGTATCTTGAAGTTCTAAACAACGAATCAAACAAAGATGTTCTTGAAAATTGTTTAGTATAATTTTCATCCCTAGTATGAGTATGCTTAGAACTTTGTGTTGTATAATGTCTTGCTATTCTTATATTATCTAAAACTGAAAGAGAATTAAATATTCTTAAATTTTGAAAAGTTCTCGCAATACCCATATGAACGATTTGATAAGGTTTTTTACCAGTTATTGGATGTTCAAGAAAGTTTATTGAACCTTCAGTTGGGTTATATATGCCAGTCACAAGATTAAATATGGTGGTTTTACCTGCACCATTCGGACCTATTAATCCCCATAATGCATGAGGAGGAAGGTCTAAGTTAAAATCATATACTGCCCTAAGTCCACCAAAATAATGTGTAAGTTTTTCTATTTTAAGAACACTTCCCATCTATATCCTCCTCTTCAGGGATTAAAAATTTAAGTTCTTTCATGCCCATCAACCCTTCAGTTCTAAAAAGCATGATGAAAATAAGCAATAAGGAATATATAACCATTCTCCATTGGTCTCCAACAGGAAATTTAATTAAATCCGATAAAGAAGCTAAACCAACTCTAAGACCTTCTGATAGGAATGTTAAAACAAAGGCTGCTATTACTGATCCAGATATACTTCCCATACCTCCAGCATAAACCATTATTAATACTAAAATAGAATACATAAAACCAAATTGAGTAGGATGAGCTATTTGAATAAGATGAGCTAAAAGACCACCACCAATACCTGCAAAGAATGCACCAATAACAAAAGCTAATATCTTGTATCTAGTTGTATCAATACCTACCAATTCTGATGCAACCTCATTTTCTCTTATTGAAAGTAAAGCTCTACCATGAGTAGAGAACACGAGATTTCTGATTATTATTATTGTTAAAATTGCAGTAATAAAAATAATAGGAAATGTTGAAAATTTAGGTATTCCTAAAAGACCCCTTGGACCGCCAACATAATTTATATTATTAAATATTGTTCTTATTATTTCACCAAATCCCAAAGTCATAATCGCAAGATAGTCACCTTTCAATCTCAATGAAGGAAATCCGATTATAAAACCAGTCAATCCAGCTAGACAACCACCTAATAGGAGGGCGATAATAAAAACTAAATAATTTGGTAGTGATGTTGGCGTGATCTTCAACAGTAAAGTCGTAATAGTTGCAGAAGTGTATGCGCCTACAGCGGCAAACCCCATGTGACCTATAGAGAATTGACCTGTAAACCCATTAATTAGGTTTAACGACACTGCTAGGATAACATATACCAAAGAAACATTAATAATCTGGATTATATATGAATTAAGAATTTCAAATTGGTGAAGAAGCATTATTATAAGCATAACAAGAAGGGATCCTATAAAAAACAACACAATTCTACGTTTAAAAAAATTTAAAAATTGAGAAAAAAAGGAATTCTTATTTAATTTCATAGTTTCTGCTCCTAAATCTTATCAGCAACTTTTTCGCCGAGTAAACCTTGCGGTCTAAAGAGAAGCACAACAATAAGTATAGCGAACGCTATTCCTTCACCTATTAAAGAATTTACAGCAGTAGCGAAAGTTTCTGCTATACCCATTATATAACTTCCAAGAACAGCTCCAGGAATATTACCTATACCACCTAAAACAGCAGCTATAAAAGCCTTTAAGCCAGGTAGAATACCCATATATGGATAAATTCTTGGGTAAGTAAGACCTGCAAGTAAACCAGCAACTCCAGCAAATGAACCACCTATTAAAAATGTTGTTGCAATTACACTTTCTATGTTAATTCCCATGAGTTTAGCAGCATCTTTATCTTGAGATACTGCTCGCATGGCTTTACCAATTTTTGTATACCTTACTAAAACCGTTAAAAAAATCATCAATATAGCGGCTACTCCTAAATCTAATAGAACAAAATTCGATACAATAGCTGGTCCAAAATTATATGTTGTTTTTTTAATAAGTTCAGGAAAACCTCTGTAAGAAGGACCTACAACTGGAAGAGCCGAAAGAAAATATTCCAAAAACATAGATACTCCAATTGCTGTTATCAAAGAAGAAAGTCGAGGTTTATTTCTTAAGGGTTTATAGGCAAACTGGTTTGCCAAAAGAGCTATCGTTCCACCACTAATCATACTTCCTAATAGAATAATAATAAAAAGAATAATAGCTGCAGTAGGACCAGAAAAACTTGACGCAACTAATGTTCCTATGGCAAAAAATAAACCATAGGAAGCATATGCACCAATCATATAAAAATCACCATGTGCAAAATTAATAAGTCTAACAATACCATAAACCATGGTATATCCTAGCGCTATTAAGGCATATATACTACCTAATTGTAAACCATTAAAAATCTGTTGTAAAATTGTACTGATATCCATTTGATCCCCCTGATAGAAAAAAGTCAGGGGGATTACTCCCCCTGAAATAATAAAAATTATGGATTAACTGTTGCTTGATAAACCTGTTGACCATTTTTAATAGCAATAATAACTGCAGATTTGATAGGATTTCTGTTTTTGTCAAAAGTAATAAGTCCAGAAACAACATTGATATTTGTTTCAGCAAGAGCTTTTTTGATCTTTTCTGGATCTGTTGAACCTGCTCTTTTTATAGCATCAAGCATAATTTGCATAGCATCATAAGCAAGAGCTGCTAAAGCATCTGGAACTTTACCAAATTTAGCTTGATATTTTTTAACAAATTCTTGAACAATTGGTCTTGGGTCATCTTTTGAGAAATGGTTTGTGAAGTAACCATTTTCGACAGCGGTACCACCAATTTTAACTAAATCTGGAGAATCCCAACCATCACCGCCAACAAGAGGTCCATTAAAACCAAGTTCTCTAGCTTGCTTTGCAATTAAACCAACATCATTGTAATAATCTGAAATATAAATTACATCTGGTTTTGCAGCTATGATCTTTGTAAGTTGAGCTTTGAAATCTGTTGTACCTGTTGGGTGAGCTTCGAAAGCCACTATTGTTCCACCAAGTTCTGTAAATTTGTCTCTAAAGAATTCAGCAAGACCTTTTGTGTAGTCATTACCAACATCAAAAATACAAGCAGCTTTTCTTGCTTTCAAGTTTTCATAAGCAAACTTTGCACCAACTGTTCCTTGGAATGGATCTATAAAGCATGCTCTAAAAATGTAATCACCAACTTCTGTAACTTTTGGGTTAGTAGAGGTTGGGCTTATCATAGGAACTTTGTACTGTTGACTTATTGGTGCACCAGCTAAAGAACATTTACTCATAACTGTTCCAACTATTGCAACAACCTTATCTTGTGTGATAAGTTTTGTCCAAACTGTTGCTGCTTCAGTAGGGTCACCTTTATCATCCTGATAGATCAATTTAATGTTCTTACCAAGAAGACCACCTGCTGCATTCCATTCTTCAACAGCAAGTTCACATCCTTCTTTGGTAGATTGACCAAAAGTTGCAGCTTCTCCAGAAACAGGGCCGACACCACCGATGACTATTTCTGTTGCTTCCTTTTTACAGCCAGAAAAAATAAGGCCTATAACCAAAAGAATAGCAAGAGTGAATAGCAAAATTCTTAAATTTCGTTTCATAACAACTCTCCTTAAAAAAAATTTTGACACTCTTGCTATTACCTTAATTTAATGATTTAATTTTGTCAATATTTTTAATAAAAAAAAAATAAAATTTAATAAAAATAGATTATCCTTTAACAACTGATATTGGTAAGGTTTTAGCAACTGGTTTTGCCAAATTATTAGATTTCAAAATTTCTATTATATTTGAAATGTTTTTATAAGCTAAAGGCGCTTCTTCTTTTACTAACTTTATATCTTGAGCTAAAAGTAAAATATTTTCTTCTTTTAGTTCCTTTTGAATTTTAGAATAGTCAAAGATTTTATTTGCTTGATGTCTACTTAAAGCCCTTCCAGCCCCATGAGAAACAGAGCCAAAAGTTTGCTTCATGGATTCATCTGTTCCTATAAGAATGAAAGAACCTCTACGCATATCACCAGGTATCAAAATTGGTTGTCCAATATTAAAATATATATCTGGAACTTCATCATTTTTTGCAGGGAAAGATCTTGTTGCTCCCTTTCTATGGACTAAAATCTTTTTTTCTTCTTTTTTGATTTTATGTTTTTCAAATTTAGCTATATTATGACATACATCATAAAGTAAAAATAAGCCTAATTTATCATAAGTTTTATTGAAAATACTTTGAAAAACTTCTCTAATAATATGGGTTATCATTTGTCTATTGCAATAAGCGTAATTCGCAGCACAATTCATTGCCTTTAAGTATTCTTTTGATAATTCATCTTTGATAGGTAGATAAACAAGGTCTGGTTCTTTAAGTTTTAAATTATAGTGTAGCATTTTTTTTCTCATTTTCTCTATATATTCTTTTGCAATTTGATGACCAAAACCCCTTGAACCTGTATGTATCCAAATTACTACTTGATTTAAAAATAAACCAAATTCCTTTGCTATTTTCTGCTCATAAATGTCACTAACATATCCTATTTCTAAAAAATGATTTCCAGCGCCTAATGTTCCAATCTCACTTTTCCCTCTGTTCAAACTTTCTTCACTTAAAATATGACTGTCTGCATCGGATAAGCAACCATAATCTTCTATGTACTCTGAATCGGATTTTTGTGCAAAACCATTTTTAATCATCCATCTTATGCCTTCCTCAGAGATTTTTTTTATCTCATTTGTAGAAAATTTATTTAAACCCTGAGAACCGACCCCTGAAGGTATGTTATTAAAAAGCTGCCTTGATATTTTTTCTAAATATTTTTCTATATCTTTTTTTTCAAAATTGGTTTTTATAAGTCTTATTCCACAATTTATATCGAAACCAACCCCTCCTGGACATATTATTCCTTCCTCACTATCAAAAGCAGCAACTCCTCCTATAGGGAACCCATATCCCTGATGTATATCTGGCATGGCAATTGCGTAGTTAACAATTCCTTCAAGTTCCGAGACATTAATAATCTGATTAAGTGAATTATCTGATGATACATTTTTAATAATTTCATCATCACAGTAAAGTATAACAGGGACTCTCATTTTTCCAGTAGGAGAAATAATAAATTTGTTATTCGCTAATTTTTCAATTTTCATATTAACTATTTCATTTTAATTTCATTTTATTTGTTTCTTTTTTTGTTTATTCTATATTTTTAATTGTTCATTTTTTTCTGTTGATAGAACGCACATAGGATTTGTATATGGATTTGATGGCACATTTTCGATCTTTACGACATCAAAATCATTATTTACATATCTTAAAACTACTTTTGTAATTCCGAAAGATTCTGGATCTCTTATTATCATGTTTATATTATTATCTTCAAATTGTGTAAGATAAAGATAATGATCGGGAGATTCATGACTAATTTTTATTCTCATAATATTTAATGCTGTTTCTTTGATAAAATCGAAATATTCAGAATTTCTATTATCAAATGGATTTTTTATATCAAACTTATTTACAAGTTCATCTATTAATTTAGCTTGTTCAATAAAATAAATTTCATCACCACCTTTTGCAGGGAATAAAACTCTCGTATGAATGATTTGAGATTTTTCTAGAATTTCTTTGCAATATGTTAATGCTTCTAAGAAAAGATTATAGCCAATTTGAGATAATTTGACCTTATCTTTTATCATCTTAACCTCAATTTTATTTTATTTGTTCTTTTCTTGATTTACTATAATTTAATTCTTGAAGAATTTCAAATATATGTAAGATTTTTGGTATGAGATTATTTTTGGCATATGATTTTGAAAGCACAATTGTTTCTGAAATTGAAAAGATCTCTTCTTTTTTAAAAAAAGAATTTAAAGATAACCCTAATTTTACTAAAAATTTTAAGGCAAATTTTGTAGATACATCTTCTATTCATATAACTTTAAAGTTTTTTGAAGATGAAGATGAGAATTTAATTGTAAATTCTTTGAGAAATAGCAATGAAGATTTTTCACTACATAATTATGACTTTTATCTTTTAGGATTAAATGCATTTCCAGATAAAAATCAACCCAAAGTACTTGTTTTACCAGTATATGATGAAGCAAATTTGATAGAAAAAAATTTTTTAAAAATTGAGAAGATATTAAATAGTGTTGGAATAAAAAAAGAGACAAGAAAATTTAAACCTCACTTAACAATTGCAAGAATCAAATATTGCAACTTTAATAGTTTTGATAATTTTAATTATTGGGGAAAACTCATAATATATGAATCTGATAAATTAAAATTTAAGCTAAATAAATTAAAACTTTATCAATCTATTCTTACTCCTGAAAAACCGATATATAAAGAAATGTACGAATTTTAATAAAAATGAATTTTAAAGAAATCGTTAATAACAGAAATAAATCTACTTTATTTTTTTTCTTTCTCATTATATTTTTTATATTTTCAGGATGTTCTTCCTCATATAAATACTATAGAGATTATGAATATATAAAAAATTTTTACTCTTTTAAGATTATTTCTAATCCTTTGGAGAAGAAATATGATAATGAGCAAATAAATCAAATTAGACAAAATATAGCTCAACTGGCAATCCAATCCATTGGATTAAAATCCTTTATCGCAGATTCAAGATCATTTTTATATGATTGTTCTGGTTTTGTTTTTTATATTTTCTATAAATGCGGTATAGATTTGACATCATATATTGTTGATCAGACGCCTTTAGGAGGAGTTCATCAATTATATCTGATAGCAAAAAACTATTTTTCTATAAGTGAGATATCATTTAACATCGCTGATGTTATAATTTTTAATAACACTTATGACAGAAACAAAAATGGGAAAGAAGATGATTTATTTACACATGTAGCAATAATTACTGAAATTAAAGATGATGGAACGATAGTATTTGTTCATAAATCTAATTCTGGCGTTCAAAAAGGATACATGAACTTATTAAAAAATGATTCACATATTATCGACGATGATACTATAAATAGCTATTTAAAGGATTCTGGTGATAAGGGTTTAGCCTCTTATTTATTTAATACTTTTGCTACATTTTTTAGATAAAATAAAGGAATGTTGCCATTTAATAAAAAATTTAATATATTTTAATTATAATATCCTATTACTATTTAATGAATTCTTAATTTTGATGCTAGATTAAGATTAGTAATTATATTATTGTTTTAATAAAAAGTTCAAAAAGTTTATTAGGGGGAATTTATGAAACTAAAAAAGGCTCTACCTTATTTAATTCTTTTTCTTATCCTTACAGCATCAATAACAGTAGCATTATTTATCAACAATGTAATAGTAGAAAAAAACTTAAAAACAGCAGATACAATAATAAATGCACAAGATTCAAATCAATCTCAAGATACAAGTCAAACAAATACAAGTGATAGTAATATTACATCAAACTATCTTGCTCTTCAACAGCAGTTTAGAAAAATCGCAAAGGATAATTTGCCTGCAGTAGTTCACATTACATCGCTTATTGAACAAGAAGTTCCTAATTTTCCATTCTTCTTTCCTTTTGGTGATCCTTTTTCTCAAAATCAACCTTCAAAAAGAGAAGTTGAAGTTTTTGGCTCTGGCTTTATTATTTCAAAAGAGGGACATATTTTAACAAATTATCATGTAGTGAATAATGTTAAAGATTTGAAGATTAAATTGATGGATGGTTCAGAATATGAAGGGAAAGTTTTAGGTGTGGATCAAGATCTTGATGTTGCTGTAATAAAAATCAATGCGTCTGGGAAAATATTGCCAGTAGTTAAACTTGGAGATTCAGATTCTATTGAAATTGGAGATATTATCTTCGCTATAGGTAATCCTTTTGGATTAGATGGTACTTTTACCCAAGGTATCGTCTCAGCCAAAGGGAGAACTTCATTAGGCATAAATCAATTTGAGAATTTTATACAAATAGATGCGGCAATAAATCCTGGTAACTCTGGTGGACCTTTACTTAATATTAAAGGAGAGGTTATTGGAATTAATGATGCTATTTATTCTCAAACTGGAAATTATGCAGGAGTTGGATTTGCAATACCTATAAATATAGTAAAGAAAAACTTGAATGATTTAATTAATGGGAAACCTATAGAGTATGGTTATCTTGGAGTAACAGTCTATCCAATGGATAAAAATAAAGCAGATTACTTTGGATTAAAAGAAATTACTGGAGTAATAATAGCTTCAATAGAACCTGGTTCTCCTTCAGCTAAAGCTGGACTTAAAAATTTAGATGTCATTTTGACATATAATGGTAAAAAAATTCTAAATCCAGGGGATCTTGCATTTCAGGTTAAAAGCACAAAACCAGGAGAGAAAGTAAATTTACAGATTTTAAGAAAAGAAGATGGTAAAATAAAAAATCTGACAATTGCTGTAATTGTTGAAAAAAAGCAAACCAAAACATCAACTTTAGAAAAACCAAATAACTGGCTTGGGGTTTTGGTTGGCGAACTAGATCCTCAAACCAAGGAAAAATATAAGGCATACGGAGTAAAAAATGGAGTTATTGTCCTTGCTGTTGCCCCAAATTCACCAGCTGCTCAGTTAGGAATAGCTGAGGGTGATGTTATTTATCAAATAAATGATTACGAAATTACTAGTCCAGAACAATTTTATCAGGTTTTAGAAAAACTAAAAACAGCAAAGAAAATAATAATTCTTATAAATCGAAAGGGAATGAGTTTGATGTTGTCAATTGGTAGATAAAATATTTGACAATAATATTAAATATGTTAATTAATTTTCAGTCGTAATTGAAAGATGGCGGCGTAGCTCAGTGGTAGAGCACTCGGCTCATATCCGATTGGTCAGGGGTTCAAATCCCTTCGCCGCTAATCTTTTCTTTTAATCAAAATCATTACATTAACTTGACATTAAATTTTATCATTGTATTTAGTTTGTGTTAAAACAAATCATCTAAATTTCTTAATACATTTTTAGATGAGAAATAAAGGAGAAAAAAATGCCAGTGAACATGAAGGGAAGAAGTTTTCTGAGACTAATGGATTGCTCACCTTATGAAATTGAAATGCTTATCGATATGGCTATCGACTTAAAAAAACAGAAAAGAATTGGAATTTCTGGAAAAAATCTTGAAGGAAAGAATGTTGCCTTAATTTTTGAAAAGGCTTCTACAAGAACAAGATGCGCTTTTGTTGTCGCTTGTTATGATGAAGGTGCTCATCCAGAATATTTAGGAAAAGATGACATACAACTTGGTAAGAAAGAAACGGTAAAAGATACTGCTAGAGTTCTTGGAAGAATGTTTGATGGTATTCAGTTCAGAGGTTTTAAGCATGATACAGTTGAACAACTTGCAAAATATGCTGGAGTTCCAGTATGGAATGGTTTAACCGATAAATTTCATCCAACTCAAGTACTTGCAGATTTTCAGACTGTTAAAGAAAAATTCGGATACTTAAAAGGAATAAAATTTGCTTATGTTGGAGATGGAAGAAACAATATGGCAAATTCCTTAATGGAAGGTGCGGCAATGGTAGGAATGGATTATAGAATTGTTGCTCCTACTTCACTTCATCCTGAAAAAGATTTATTAAACGAATGTACTGAATATGCAAAGAAAACAGGTGCTAAAATAACAGTTACAGATAATGTCGCAGAAGGTGTAAAGGGTGCTGATGTCATATATACAGATGTTTGGGCTTCTATGGGTGAAGAAGATAAGATTCCAGAAAGAATAAAGTTGCTTAAACCTTACCAAATAACAATGGATATGATTAAAAAGACTGGAAATGATGAAGTTATTTTCTTACATTGTCTACCTTCATTTCACAATAATGAAACAGACCTTTCTAAAAAATTTCCAGATATCTGTGAAGCAACAGATGAAGTATTTGAATCAAAACATTCTCTTGTTTTTGATGAAGCTGAAAATAGAGTTCATACCATTAAGGCTATAATGATAGCTACAATGGGTAAATAATTATTATTTTTCAATATTAAAAAAGGGAACTGCTAAAAATTGCAGTTCCCTTTTTTAATATTTTATTTTTTTAATAATTTAAATTTCGCTTTATGAATTCATAATTGGTTTTATGTTAAAATTGATTTTGTATTAATAAATTTGGCTTTTTCATCAAATTCTTTTTCAGTTTTAAAATAAATAACTTTGCGAATATTAAAATTTATTAACTTGAAATGTTGTATCATTATTGGCAAAAAAATTAACTATCTGTTTTGCAGCAGCAATCCCTGCATTATTATTGGCTTCAACAGTCTGAGCTCCCATCTTCTTCGCTGTAAAAAATACTCTTAAACCGAATTTATCTTCAAACTCTTTTCTATTTGTTGGTGCAACATCGGCACAATAATAGAGATCAGATCTTTCTTCAAGTATTTTCATCAAGTCAACTTCATCTACAACTTCTGCTCTTGCTGTGTTTACTACTGTAGCACCTCTTTTAAGAAGAGATAGTAATTTGTAGTTGATTGACTTTTCCGTTTGAGAAACAAGTGGTAAATGAATAGATACATAATCTGAATTTTTATACAATGATTCAACAGAATCTACTGGTTCAACTCCGTCATCAAGCATCACTTTTTTATCTATAAAAGGATCAAAAGCAATAATTTTCATTCCAAAACCTTTTGCAATTTTAGCTACATATTTACCTACATAACCATACGCATGAATACCAATGGTTTTTCCTCTAAGTTCTGTTCCATCCTTTCCAGTATAACCTCTTCTTGCAATATATAACATTAGCCCAAATGCAAGTTCAGCAACAGCATTTGAATTCTGACCCGGGGTATTCATTACGACAATTCTTTTTTTTGATGCAGCATCAAGATCTATGTTATCATAACCAGCCCCTGCTCTTACCGCAATTTTTAAGTTTTTAGCTGACTCTATAATATCTGCAGTAAGTTTATCTGATCTTACAATTACGGCATCCACATCTTTTATTGCCTCTTTTAATTGATCTACGCTTGTATATGATTCTAAAAGGACTGTTTCATAATTTGCTTCATTAAAAACCTTTAATATTGCTTCTACAGCGGATTTTGCAAACGGTTTTTCTGTTGCAACAAGAATTTTTTTACTCATAAATTAACTCCTTTTTTTAATAGTGTGGATAAAATGATTGGGACATTATTACATTTAAAGATATAAAGTTAAAATAAATTTTTTCAAGAGATTCTTAATTTAATTTTGAAAAAACAAGAAAAATAAAATTAAATTAAGTGATCAAACTATTCCTTTTCATCTCAACCATTCTAGATTTGGCGTCTAATGAAAGAAATTCAGCTTTATTTAATAAGTTTTTTTCGAATAGATGATAAGCAAGACCTGCTACCATTGCACCATTGTCGGAGCATAAATTAAGTGGGGGGAAATATATTTCTATTCCATTATTCTTCAAAATCATAAAACTTTTTCTTATTTCACTATTTGCAGCAGCACCACCAGAGATTACTAATCTTTTTATACCAGTTTTTTCTAGGGCTTTCATGGTTTTTAATACTAAAGTTTTAGCCACAGCATTTTGAAATGAGGCTAAAATATCTTCTAACTTTTCATCTTTATTTTGATTTGTCTTATATTTTTTCCTAAAATGAATGACTGCGGTTTTTAGCCCGGAAAAAGAAAAGTTCAATCCATATTTTTTGATATCAGCAAGGGCAAGAGGGAAATTGTAAGCATTAGAATTACCATCTTTTGCTAGATTATCTATGATTGGACCACCTGGGTAACCTAAATCGAAATGTTTTGCTACCTTATCAAATGCCTCTCCGCAAGAATCATCGATGGTCTTACCCAAAATTGTGTAATCTTCAAAAGAATCGAATTTAAAAAGAGCGGTGTGCCCACCTGATATTAAAAGACCTATAAAAGGGAATTTAATATCATTTTCAAAGAAATTTGAATAAAAATGAGCAATAAGATGATTAATAGGTATTATAGGTTTATTATATCGATATGCTAAACCTTTAGCAAAATTCAATCCAACAACAAGTGAACCAATAAGTCCTGGGAAAGTAGTAACTGCAACAGCTGAAATTTGGGAAATTGGTATTTTAGAGTTAGATATTGCTTTTTCTGTTAAAGAGTAGATGACTTTTAAGTGTTCTCTCGAAGCAATTTCTGGCACAACACCTTGATATGCTTTATGAGCATCATTTTGAGATAAAGATAATAATGTAAGTATTTTTTTTCCATCTGAAACGATGGAGATTGATGTATCGTCACAAGAAGTTTCTATTCCAAGTATATTCATAATAATATAAAAGTAGCAGTATGATAAACATCTGCTACTTCATAAAAAGCACATTATTTCATTTTTGCAATATTTTTGTACCATTTTTCCCCCTTTAATGGTACCTTGAAAAAATAAAATTGATTACCAGTCTTTTTCCGAGATACTATACAACCTTTGTAAAGGTTGAATCTGGATTCTGTGGGGGGTCTTTCAAGCTCTCTCGAATCACTGTTTGTTGTTCTCTTGTGACATCAAGCATCTTTTTGATAAAGTAAATTTGCGCATTTAAGATGATTCGAGAGTTTTGATATTCATTTACACCTTCCATGGTTATCATATCAAACTCCTTTTCTTATCTATTTTATCGGAATATTTACTAAATTATAATAGTGATTTTTTACTTAGTAAGTTTTTCTTTAATAATTTTTCTTCGATTGTTTCCAATTAAAAAGTTTTTAGTTGCAATATTTTATTAAAATAGTAAAAAAGTGTAAGAAATAAATTTTAAGAAGAATAATTTTAAGAGGAACAAATGAATATATTATTAAACAGAAATGAAAATAAGGTTCAAATCGGAAAAGTTGATAATAGTTTTTATAAACTACTTTTAACAGTTTTTAAAATATTATTTTATCTTTTAAGCCTTTCTATTAGTTCAAAAATTAAATTTTATATACCTTTTTCACCTGTTCCTTTTACATTTCAAATGCTTGTAATTTTCTTTATTATTTTTTCTGAAAATAGGAAATTGGCTTTTTTATCTATTTTATCATACTTGTTATCTGGGTTTTTATCTTTTCCAGCTTTTGCTCAAAATATTGGATTTCAAGCTTTGCTTGGTCCAACGGGTGGATATATTTTAGGATTTCTATTCACATCTTTTTTAGCTGATGAAAATGGAATAAATGTAAAGAAAGAAAAATATTATTATAAAAAATCAAAACAAAATATCTTAACAATTTTGACTATAAAAGGTCTTCTTGCTATTTTCATAGTTTACCTTTTTGGTTTTTTAGGTCTTCTGAGATTTACAAATCCTAAAAACGCATTTATTATTGGCATATTACCTTTTATTCTCTTCGATTTATACAAATTAATTATTTGCTTATTTATATTTTCTAAATTATACTATAAAAAAGAAATTAAAGGATAAGCAATAACGGAACCAAGTTTTGATGAAATCAAAAAAGAGTAATGATAATATTTTGAAAGTTTCGGAAGGTAAAATAAAAGTCGATAGTAATCTGATACCTATTGTAAATGGGATAAATGATTCTATAATTCGTTACCTTGAAAATCATTTTATGATAGATATTTATATAGGTGATGATGAGTATATAATTCAAGGTTATCCAGAAAAATTATCTTTAATATTAGCTATTTTTGAAAATTTAATTTCTATAGCGAAGAAAAATGGGCATATACCTTTCGATGAAGTAAGACTTCTTGTCGAACAAGCAGAACAAAACAATTTATTAACATCAGAAAATAGATTAAAAAATTCTATCAAACTTCAAAGAATTGGCAAGAAAATTGAACCAAAAACAGAAAATCAGATACATTATTTTGAGTCAATGGCAAAATATGACCTTACTATATGTTATGGTCCAGCAGGAACTGGAAAAACTTATCTGGCTGTTGGATTTGCCTTACAACAACTTTTTTCAAGCAATTATAAGAGAATTATATTGACAAGACCAGTTGTTGAAGCCGGAGAAAAGCTTGGTTTTTTACCTGGAGATTTCATTGAAAAAATTAGTCCTTACTTAAAACCATTATATGATTCCATTTTCGATATAGTAGGTTCTCAGACTTATGAATATCTTATTCATTCAGATATAATTGAAATAATACCATTGGCATATATGAGAGGGAGAACCTTAAATGATGCTATCATTATCCTAGATGAAGCCCAAAACGCTACTTATTCTCAGTTAAAAATGTTTTTAACCAGAATGGGTTTCCATTCAAAAGTTATAATTACAGGAGATATCACCCAAATTGACCTTGAAAAGAAAAGTGATTCTGGTCTTTCTTCTATTATAGAATTGTTTAAATCCATAAAAGATATTTCTATAATTGAATTTGAAAAAAAAGATATTATAAGGCATAGTCTTGTAAGAAAAATGCTAAATGTTCTAGAAGAATATGAACAAAAAATACAAAAATAATAATAATATATTGCACAAAAAAAATTCTCAAATTATCATATTTTTTTCATTATATTTTGTCTTTTTAGTTTTTTATATATTATTTGAGATTTTTGTTATTAACAATATCATAATAAATCCAAACATTAATGATATTGCTAAGGAAGATATAATTATAAATAAAGATATATCTATTGTAGATGAATTAAGCTCTGAAGAAGAAAAGAAAATATTTTTACAGGAAATCCCTTCTGTATATAATATTTATGATTCTGTTTTTTATCGTCAATGGAATTATTTCGAAAAACTTTTCAATTACATCTCATTAGAAAGACCAATCCCACAAGAGATAGAAAAGTATATAAAAAGTAAAACAGATTTAACTATTTCAAGTACTAGAGTCATTCCTATTTTAATTCAAATAGCAGATAATCCTTCTCTTATAAAATTCTTAAAAACCTTTCTATATAATATTTATAGTAAAGGTGTTTCAAGTTTAAATGAAAATGATTTGGTGACGAATTCAAAAAAGATGATTTATGTTGATTGGTATAGGCAATTCGATACTATAAGAAAGGAGACTACGACTGAGACATTTATAACAGAAGATAAAAAAGATGAAAAAATCGAAGTGATTTTCAATCAAATATTTGATGGAACAGATTTTGAAAAAAATCTTCTTCCTGATGAAAGGCAGATTTTTTTAGATTTTATAAAAAGCAACTTAAGAGAAAATGTGGTATATGATCAACTCCAAAGTGATGAAATAAAAAAAGAAGTCTTAGCAAGCTTTAAACCAAAGACAATTAATTTAACTTCTGGAACAGTATTAGTAAAGAAAGGTGAAAAAATTAGTGCAGAAAAAAAAAGACTATTAATGCTAATTCAAAAATCAATTAGAAGCAACCTTATAACGATAGTACTATCATCCTTTGCCCTATTAATTTTTACTGGTTTGATTTTAGCATATTTTCTTTTTAACTTTTCCAATTCTTTCAAATTATATAAAAGATATTCAGTTTATTTTTTTATTCTTCTGTTTTTATCATCCTGCTTTTATATCTTATATAAATTAAAATCATTAAGTTTCATTCCATCTTTTTTTATTTTCCCTATTTTACTGTTGATACTTTTAGTTGAGTTTGCTTATTCTAAAAAAGAAAAATTTTTAGTATATATCTCACTTATATTTATGCTATTCGTAATGACAAATTTTGATTATATACTTTTATTCTACGGGCTTTTTTTGTTTACCGCCTTGGTTTCTTTTCCAATACAATTGCATAGTTATAAGAAAACAGTATTTTCAAGAATCGCTTTTTCTTTATTAATAACTATAATTTTTTCATTGATGGTAAATCTTTTATTTTCCAAAAATTTCAAAATATTAGATTTATTAATATCGGGGATTTTGAATATTTTTATTTCAATGATATTATTCTTTGGTTTAACACCAATTTTAGAAAATATCTTTAATTTCCCTACTAATTCAAAACTACTTGAAATATGTGACTTAAATAACCAATTTTTTTCTGATTTTATGCTAAAAGCACCAGGTACTTACCACCATTCGGTTATTGTTGCAACTTTAGCTGAAAAAGCAGCTGCAAGTTGTAATTGTAACCCATATATCTCTAAAGCTGGCGGTCTATATCATGATATTGGTAAAATTCGATATTCAAAATATTTTGTTGAAAATCAACATGGAGAAAATCCTACAGTAGAAGTATTAAATCCAAATATGGCTGTTACAATAATAAAGAATCATGTTAAATATGGTGTTATAGAAGCACAAAAACTTCACCTTCCTAAAGAAGTAATAGACATAATTGAGCAACATCATGGCACATCTTTAATAAGTTTTTTCTATGTCAAAGCACTTGAAAAAAAACTTGAAAATATTGACAAGATCAATTTTTGTTATAACTATCCTAAACCTAAAACAAAAGAAGCTGCAATTATTATGATTGTCGATTCAATTGAAGCAGCTTCTAGAACATTAAAAAATACAGATAAAAGAAGCATTGAAAAAATGGTTGAAGATGTGATATCCAATAAATCTAAAGAAGGGCAATTGGAAGAATCACCTTTAACATTAAAAGACCTTTATTTTATTAAAAATTCTATTATAAATAGTTTGTATTCAATGTACCATAATAGGGTAAATTATCCTGATGAAAAAGAACTTAAAAAGTTGGAAGAAGATAATAGATGAAGCAAAGACTTATGAAAATTTTGTATGATTTTGAAGACGAAAAGCAGAAAGAATTGGTAACCGAAGTTTTGCCAGATTTTGAAAAAATTATAAGTAAGATAAAAAAATCTATATCTGATATTTATAAAACAGAAAAGGATTTATCCTTATATTTTGTTAAAGAAAATACCATAAGATTATTGAACTTAAAATATAGAAATATAGATAAATCAACCGATGTGCTTTCTTTTCCATCTTTAGATGAAAAAAATTTTCTGGGAGAGATAGTAATATCTTTTGAAAATATAGTCAAAAGATCAGAAATGGAAGATGAAAATATCGAAAATACTTTGGTATATATGATATTTCATTCATATTTACATTTACTTGGTTATGAACATGATACAGATAAGGATTATGAAATTATAGAAGAAAAAACCGAAGAGCTTTTAGGGAGGTATAACAATCTATGAATTTTTTCCGTATGCTTTTTTCAAATAAAAAAGAATCAAAATCAAAAGATGAAGAAATTCCAGATCAAAGTAGTTTAAAAGATTTAAAAAAAGAACAGATCAAAATGATAAATGGAATCATTGCTCTATCTGATACATATGCTCATGAGATAATGAAACCAAGAATAGATGTTGACTCTATAGACATAAATGAACCTCTTGATAAAATCTTTGATAAAATAATAAATTGTGGTCATTCGAGAATCCCAGCCTATGATGAGTCTATAGACAATATTGTTGGAGTTCTATATGCAAAAGATTTATTAAAGTATTTTTTCAAAGAGCAAAAAGCAGAAATAAATATAAAAAAAATATTAAGAGAACCATTTTTTATTCCAGAAACAAAAAAAGTGTCAGATTTATTGAGAGAATTTAAAGAAAAAAAAGTTCATATTGCCATAGTATTGGATGAATATGGTGGATTTTCTGGAATTGTATGTCTTGAAGATATTCTTGAGGAAATAGTTGGAGAAATTTTTGATGAATATGATACCGAAGAAAAATTAATAGAAAAAATTTCTGATAAAGAGTATTTAATAACTTCAAAAATCTCAATCTTTGACTTAAATGAAGAATTAAAACTTTCACTTCCAGAGGATTTGGCTGATACTCTTGGAGGTTTCATAATGGAGAATTTAGGAGATATTCCTAAAAAAGGAGATAGTTTTACATATCAAAATTGTGAATTTTCAATTCATTCTATGACTGGATATAAAATAGATAAGGTTCTTCTTAAAATGAAAGAGCTGGATAATGAATGAAGGATTGATAATTGATACTGTAAATTTTGGAGTAAATAATAAAACTGTTTTAATATTTTCTAAAGATTCGATTTTGGAAAAATTTTTTATTTATCTTCCAAAAGATAACTTTAATCTTATAGATAAATATAATAGATTGGACTATTTTATGATTATTTCATATGAAGTTCAACGAAAAGGAAATAGATTTGATTTTGAAATCATAGATGAATTTTTAGGTTTAAAAAAAGATTATAGAAAAATAATTATTAGCGCAATTTTGTCTGATTTATTAAAGAATTCTTTAGTCGAAGGTGATAAGTCAAATATTGATTATGAAAAAATCCAATTATTTATCGATTTCATGATAAAGGAATTAAATAACGATATAAAAAGTTATTTTTCATTACTTATTCTATTTATTTATTATCTTATTTCAAATTCTGGAGAGATTAATTTTTCATTTATTGAGAATGATAACAAGATATCTTCCGAATCTAGTTTGTTTTTTGATATTTATCATTATCAATTTATAGTTGCAAATAAGTTAGATAATGATCCATCAAAGTTTAATCAATCGACGCATGACCAATTAGATTTTCATAATCGAAACTATTTTAAATGTCCTCAGCAGATATTATCAATCTTACAATTTAAACCCGCAAGTTTTGATAATATATATTATTACTTTAACAACCTAAAGAATTATGAGATAAAAATATTAAATAATCTTCTTTTCTTTTTATCAAATTTATTTAAAGTAGCTTATCACAGAAAGAATATTAAATCTTTAGAATTTTTAAAATATTTAAGTTAAAAAAATATTGCAACAGATAAATTTAAATTCTTACTTTTTTTTGCGTCTATTATAATTAATATGATGGGATTTTATTAAATGGGAAAAGTGAAGATTAATCTACAAGATATAAAAATAGTTGGTGCAAGAGAACATAACTTAAAAAACATCTCTGTTACCATCCCAAGAAATTCATTTACAGTTATAACAGGTGTATCTGGATCAGGCAAATCCTCTTTAGCCTTTGACACATTATATGCAGAAGGGCAAAGAAGATATGTTGAAAGTCTTTCATCATATGCAAGACAATTTTTAGGACTGATGAAAAAGCCAGATGTCGATTTTATTGAAGGACTATCTCCTGCTATATCTATTGAGCAAAAGAAACTAAATAGAAATCCAAGATCGACTGTTGGTACTATTACAGAAATTTATGATTATCTTCGTCTTTTATATACAAATGCATCTGAGGTATTTTGTTATCAATGTGGAAGAAAACTTGAAAAACAATCTATAGACCAAATTGTTAATTCAATCTTTTCATTACCCCAAGGAACAAAAATAATGATTTTATCTCCCTATGCCGTCAATAAAAAAGGAACTTATAAGAATGATTTCGAAAACTTAAGAAAAATTGGTTTTTATAGAATCATAGTCGATGATAAGGAATATACCTTAGATCAAAATATTGAACTAAATAAAAATGAAAAACATGATATTTATATTGTAGTCGATAGAATTCAATTAGCTTTAGATAAGAAAAAAAGGATATTTGAATCTGTCGAACAAGCCATAAAATATGGTAATGATAAAGTTTTAATAAGGATAATTGAATCTGAAAAGGATAATAAAGATATACTTTACTCTACAAAACTTGCTTGCCCTAACTGTGATATATCCTATCCAGATATTAGCCCTGCATTATTTTCATTTAATGCGCCAGAAGGAGCATGCGAAGCATGTCACGGACTTGGAGTAAATTTAGAATTTGATGTCGATAAGATCTTTGATTTTACTTTGTCAATAGAAGAAGGTGGAATAATACCATTTTCATACGATGAAAATAGTTGGTTTGGTTCTATAATAAGTTCTGCTTGTAAATCTTATGGTATTCCTTTAGATAAGCCATTAGAAAAGATTCCTAAAGAAAAATTAGATTTACTTTTATATGGAAGTAAAAAAGAGATAACGGTATCTTATAAATCTGAAAAAAGTGAATATACAGGGAAAAAGGTATTTGAAGGAATTATCCCTTTATTATATAGAAGATACAATGAAACAAGCTCAGAAGATATTCGACAATGGTTAGAGCAATACATGAAAGAAAGTGTCTGTACAAAATGTAATGGTGATAGGTTGAATAATTATGCTCTTTCAATAAGGATTGAAGGGCTTAATATAATCGAATTTACTAGAAATTCTGTGGAAAAGTCCCTTGAGTTTATAAAAAACCTAAGATTATCTGAAACAAAGCAGTTAATAGTGAAGGAGATTTTAAAGGAAATAACAAGCCGATTAAAATTTTTAAATGATGTTGGTCTTGGATATATTACTTTAGATAGAAAATCCTATACATTATCCGGTGGAGAAGCACAAAGAATACATCTAGCAACTCAAATAGGCAGTCAACTTTCTGGTGTAATGTATGTTCTAGATGAACCAACCATTGGTCTTCATCAAAAGGATAATGAAAAGCTTATCAATGCATTGAAAGAATTGCAAAGCATTGGAAATACTTTAATTGTTGTTGAGCATGATAAACAGACAATGCTTGAAGCAGATTACATAATAGATTTGGGACCTCAAGCCGGATTAAATGGCGGTAAGGTAATGTTTGAAGGTTCAGTTGAACAACTTATGAAATCAAATACTCTAACTTCAGATTATTTAAACGGGAAAAAAATTATAAAATTGCCAGAAAAAAGACGAAAAGGCAGTGGTAAATTCATCAAAATAAAAAAAGCATCATTGCACAACTTGAAAAATATAGATGTACAAATTCCATTAGAAACCTTTACTGTAGTAACTGGGGTTTCTGGGTCAGGTAAATCAAGTTTAATAATAGATTTATTGTATCCAGCTTTACAATATGAAAAATCATTTAAGAAAAAAAATTCTGAGCTTACCCCTTTTTACAAGAGTATAGAAGGCTTCGAATTTATTAATTCGGTGTATCATATAGATCAATCGCCGATTGGCAGGACCCCAAGGTCTAATCCAGCAACATATACAAAGGTTTTTGATCATATCAGAGCACTCTATGCTTCTTTGCCTGAATCAAAAGCAAGAGGCTATAATCAAGGGCGTTTTTCTTTTAATGTTAAGGGTGGAAGATGTGAACATTGTCAGGGAGAAGGTGAGACTACAATACATATGCATTTTTTACCAGATATCTCAGTTACATGCGAAGTATGTAAGGGGAAAAGATTTAATTCACAAACTCTAGAAGTTTTATACAAGGGGAAAAGTATCGCAGATATACTTGAACTTTCAGTAGATGAAGCATATGATTTTTTCAGTACAATACCATCGATAGCAAACAAGTTGAAACTTTTAATTGATGTTGGACTTGGATATATAAAACTTGGTCAGTCTGCCACAACTTTATCCGGGGGTGAGGCTCAAAGATTAAAGCTAACTAGAGAACTCGGTAAAACAAGTAAAAATGGGATTTCAAATATATATTTTCTTGATGAACCAACTACTGGACTGCATTTTGATGATATTAGAAAATTAATAGCAATCTTACAGAGATTGGTGGATAATGGTAATACTGTTGTAGTGATTGAACATAATCTTGATCTAATAAAATCAGCAGATTATATTATTGATTTGGGACCAGAAGGAGGAGAACATGGCGGCAATCTTGTATTCCAAGGTTATATGGACCAGTTCTTATCCTTTGAAAATTCATATACTTCTTTTTACTTAAAAAAGGAAATTGATGAAGATAGAAAATAGATTATTAGAGGAAACTATGAAGACAAAATCAAATCTTCCTTTTTTATTGATTCTTTTTTCATTATTCTTTTTTCTTGTTAACTTATCATCAATAAATTGCTACGCACAGGTAGCACCGACACTTCCACCAAATTTTTTTACTGATGTTCCTTCAAATCATTGGGCTTATCAAGCTCTATTGAAGTTGTATCAGTTAGGGTTAATAACTGGTTATCCAGATGGAACTTACAAAGGAAATCAAGCTATGTCGAGATATGAAATAGCTTTAGTCATTTATAAACTTCTAATTTATCTTCAGTCACAAATAAATAATACCAGCACTAATTTAACAAATACAAACTTGACAAATGATAATTTCGAAAAAATCATCGCTGAAATATTACAAAAATCAAAACTAACTGAAGAAGAATTAAAAATATTGAAAGATCTTATAAATGAATTCAAAAATGAATTAATTTCCATGGAGAATCAGTATAAATCTTTGGAATTGAGAGTTCAAGCTCTTGAAAAAAATCAGACGGCTTTATATGTTTCTATTTCCTCTCTTGTGGTTTCTATTATTTCAATTATAATTGCCTTGGTTTTTTGACGGAGTATTCATGATTCTTACATATATCAGTAATTTTAGTATTCCAATTATTAAAAGAGTCTTTCTATTTATTATTTTTATTAGTACTATCATTTTTCTAATAAATACTTTGAGTTTCTCTTTGTATGCGCAAGAATCATCGAAAGATCAAAATCAATATAATGAGTCAATTTATACTTATTTAAGTCCAGAAGAAGCTTATTTTATTATAACTTATTCTAATATAGATGAATTAAAAAAAATCGCTACTGCGCTTGGGATAAGTTTTTCAGATGATATCACAATTGACAACTTAAGAAAACTTCTATATGAGTATTATAATTTTAAGGAAATTAAAAAAGAAAGTTCTGAAGATTCCATCTTTATTAAAACTACAGATATAATAAATATTTCTGAAGAAGGCAAAATAATAGATCTTGTAGGTAATAATTATATAATTTATAAAGGATATATATTTAAAGCAGACAGAGTAGTTTTTTATACTGATGAAGAAACATTCTATGGATATGGAAATGTTAGTTTTAAATCATCCTCACTTGAAGCGACAGCAGAATCTTTTGAGTATTCTATTCCAAAAAAAAATGGAATACTTTATAATGCAACTATTTATATTGATAAATATATAATATCTACGAAAAAAGCAAACATTTCAAATAATAGTGTGTTAACAACTGAAAAAGCAACTGTTACTCAATGTAATTATGATGATCCACATTATTTTTTAAAGGTAAGCAGAGTTTTATATTCTGAATCTATAATCTATTTTTATGAAATTGAGCTTTATATAGGAAATGAAAATATGCTTTATCTACCTATCTATATTTCATATGAAAAAGGTTATGGCTATCCATTATTATTTAGTATGGATTATGGGTATAGAGAAGGTTTCATGTTCTTTAATACTTTGAGCAAAAAAAATTATGAAATGTATTTTGATTTATATGAAAGACTTGGTTTATATATTGGTTTTAAAACTTCATTTAAATGGGCAAAAAATAGTTACAATTTATTAGCTGGATTTGCTATAAGTCCAGACTTGTTTTATTTACAAGAAGATTATAGTTGGACAATTATTCCACCAGATAGTAAATTTTCATTATATAATATTAACTTAAGAACAGCTTTTAATGGGACATTAAAATTAAATCCTTTTTCTTCTTTGGGTATTACTATTAATTATGCTTACTATTCAGATCCTTATTTTAAATATGATTATTTTTTAAGGGAAAGATTTTTAAGATTTGATATTACCCAATTTACTTCGTTTGATTGGGAAAATGATTATAATCTTTTTCCTTCAGCATTAATGAGCTTTAATGAAGAAGTTATAGTTAATATTAAGATATTAAAATATAATTTAAACATATCTTCAGCTTTAAACTTTACTGCAACAAAAAATACTGAAGTAGATGAGCAGTCTCTTTTAAATTATCTATATTCTCCTAAGTATTATCAATACTATTTGAGTTCGATTAAATGGTATTCTGCAAATTTTGGGGTTAACTTGTTCACATTTTCAAATAACTTTATAAATTTTAGCCTTAACAATTCAAATTATTCAAATTATTATTCATATTATAATACTGATTTTGAGGTAACTAAAAAAACATTAATGGCAAATACTTCCTTAAATCCAAGTTTCTCATTTAAGTATAACTTTTTTTCTTACTCTTTTTCTATGAATAATAATATTTCTTATTCAGAAACAATTACTGAAGGTACTACTCAGACTATTAATGAAACTTTAATCTATTATTCTACTATTTCAAATTCAATTAATATTCAAATACCATTTGTTCGTCTTACTTTTAACATAGCTCAAAGTTACAGAAATTCTCTATTAGAACCAGTAGATTTTGGTTGGTTATCAAACAAGGCTACAGCTTCAATAATATTTAATCCATTTAGTTTTATAAGTTTTTCATCTAGTTTAGGCTATAGCTTTTTGAATACATCAAATCAAGATTTGTGGGAGATTAATCCTGAAAACTTTGATATTTTGAATCTTTCTGGTCAAATAAAAGATAAATATTTATTACTATCATGGAATTCTAGATTTTATATTAATATTGAAAGATTTTTGTATCATCAATTTAACTTTTCAGTTAATATTCCTAAAATGAAGTTTTGGTTTTTTTGGATAACTTTATCAAATAGTATGAGCTTAAAAATAGATGAAACAAATCCATTTTTAAGTTCATTCGAAAATAATTTTAATCTTGCATTTTCTATAGAAAATCAACTTCAAATACTTTTTAGAGTTACTTCATATAATCAATTCCTATATAGATACTCATCTTTTGACGAAGCCTTTATAGATCTTATAAATTCTTTTAACTTTTTTAATTATGAAGCTAGGCTAAATTCTTATTTTGATTTAAGATCCTTATCATTATCAATAACTAGATACCTCCATGATATGACCTTACAATTTCAAATAACAGGTTCATTTGTTTTATCATCTGATAATACTCAGTATAGCTTTGTTCTTTCATATGCAATATATATAATATCAAACTTCTTAGAAGGTTATAAATATTCAAATCAATGGGAGAATATTTTTTAATGAAAATAAAATTAAAAAAAGTAACTATTTATGGTTTTAAATCTTTTGCAGAAAAGACTCAATTTGTTTTCGATAGCGATATTACTGGAATAGTCGGTCCTAATGGTTGTGGTAAATCGAATATAGTTGATGCAATTTATTGGGTATTTCAAAATCATAGCTTAAAAACATTAAGAGCAAATGAAAAACAGGATTTAATATTTAAAGGAAATGATATTAAACCTCCAGCTGGGTTTGCCGAAGTTGAAATTGTTTTTGATGTCTATGATACAAAAGATAATGAAATTGACGGGACTGAAAATTTAAAAGAAGAGTTTTCAATAAAAAAAAGATTATATCCTTCCGGTGAAGTTATATATTATTTAAATAAAAAAGAAGTCAGACCAAAAGATATTTCGGAATTCTTAAAAAATTATTCGATTAATACTATAGATTATTCAATAATAGGGCAGGGATCGGTTTCAAAAATAATTGATATGAAACCAGAAGATAGGGTAGAACTTATAGAATCTGCTGCTGGGATTAAAAATATTAAGAATGATAGAATTAAAGCTTTTGTTGAACTTTCAAAAACCGATGAGAATCTTAAATCAGTCTCACTTCTCTTAGAAGAACTTGAAAATGAAGTAAATAAATTAAAACAACAAGCAGATAAAGCTAAATTATATAAGGAATTAAATGAAAAAATAGTTTTTTCTGAACAAGCTTTAGCAATACTCAAATATAGAAAACTTTTAGATAATTTAAATAAATTACAGATTGATTTTGATAATAGCACTCAAAATTTGAAAAAATATGAAGAAAAAATTTTAGAGATTGAAAACTTAAAATCAAATATATCCTCTAAAATAAAAGAGATCGAGCGAAATATCAATGAGAAAAGGGAAAATATTTTTAAATTAGAATCAGATATTGCAGTAATTGAAAAGACTATACTTCTTTCTCAAAAAAGATATGAAGAGTTAGGGATAGAAAAAAGAAGAAAAATAGAGGATCTTCAATTTTTCCAAAATAGATTAAAAAAAATCGATGAAGTTCTATCATTTCCAATAAATGAAATAAAGGAAGAGCTTGAATATGAGATTAATAAAAAGGAAGAATTAGAATCAGAGATTACAAAAATAAATGAAAAGATTAATAACTATAATTCCAATCAAGAGAAATCTATATCTGAAGTAAAAAAGATTGAAAAGCAATTGAAAGAACTATATAAAGAACAAGAAGATTTTTTAAATGAGGAAATAACAAATCTTTTTTCAAATCTTTCAATTGCAAAGATGAAAGTCTTGAATCTTTCAAATAATGCAAATCTTTTAAATGATGATTCAAAAATGACTCATGCAAAGTTAATTTCATTAGAAAAAAGAATAGACGATATTTTAAAATTTTCTGATTCCTCTCAATTGAATAAGTTACTTAACTATATAAATGAGATTAAAAAGGAAATAGATCTTTTATCTAAGCAAATTTCAAATAATAATGGTAGATTTGAAATGCTTTTATCTACATCAAAAGAAATTGAATCATTGTTATTTGGAAAAGATTCAATTTTTACAAAATTTCAAGAGTTTAATGATAAAATATCTTCACTCGATGAAAAGATAGATGTTGAAAAAAACAACTTATCTTTTATAGAACAGGAACTTGCTTCTTCTTTAGAAACAAAAAATCTAATTAATAAAAGATTAGAAGAAATAAATAGAAAGATTTTTCAACTAGAAGAAAAAATAAAAAATTATGAATCAAACAAAATTAGATTGGAAAATGAAAAAGTTGAATTACTTTACAATATAAAGCAGAAAGAGGAAGAGATCTCTCAATTAGAAAGCAATCTCGAAAAAATAAAGAAAGAAGGAATAGAATTAATAGATGAAAAAGATAAAATATTTAAAAATAAAAAAGAGTTAGATGGACAGATTAGGGATTATGAAAAAGAAATAGATAAATATAAGGATGAACTCACAAAATGTTATATTGAAAACGAATCAGTCATAAAAGAGAAAAACAATCTTTTATCTATAAGGGAAAACTTTAATATCACAAAAACAAAGATAGAGACTCAATGCGAATCGATTAGAATGAGTTTTTATGAAAATTATAGAATCATCCTATCAGATGATTTTATAAATAGTGAAAAGTTTTCAAATATTAAGGAATCTGAGATTAGAAATGTAATTTTCGAATCAAGGAAAATTCTTGAAGAAATAGGGCAGGTAAATTTTTTATCTATTGAAGAATATGAGGAAGTTTCCAAAAGATATAATTTTATTAATAAACAAAAGCAGGATATTATAGAAGCAAAAGAAAAAATTATTCAATTAATAAATGAACTTGATGAAAAAATTAAAGTCAAATTCATCGATGCATTTGATAGAATTAATGAAAATTTCAAGACTATTTTCTGCGAAGTTTTTGGTGGTGGAAATGCATCTATGATTTTAACAAAACCAGATAATATTTATGAAACTGGGATTGAAATAGTAATACAACCTCCTGGAAAAAATATTTCAAATATTTCACTTCTTTCTGGAGGAGAAACAGCGATGTCTTCTATTTCTCTTCTTTTTGCATTTTTTTTATATAATCCATCTCCATTTTGTATAATGGATGAAGTCGACGCACCTTTCGATGAAAATAATATTATGCTTTTTAAAAGGCTCATTCAAAGGTTTTCTAAGGATACTCAATTTTTCTTGATCTCTCATAATAAATTGACCTTAGAAATTGCAGATATTTTATATGGTATTACAATGGAAAATGATGGTATATCTAAAGTTGTCTCAGTTAAACTTGAAGAGATTAAAAATGCTGCTTCATAAAAAAGTATTATAAGAAAAACTAATATAAATAATAAAATAAAATAAAAAGATGAAACAATTTAATTTTAAAGAGTTCTTTGAGTTCCTTTTCCCTGAAGATACAATAAAAGTAATTGCTCTTATCATTATTGTAATTTTATTAATACTATCAATTGTTATAACATTTGTTGTAGTCAAACATACAAAAAAAAATATAATTGAACAAGAGCCTCAACAAAAGGTAGTTCCCAAAATCGAAGATATGGATCTAATTGAACCAGAATATTTTATAGAAGAAAATTATGATTTCAATCTTATTATTAATCAAAAGGGAAAGCCAGAATTAAGTGATTTTGAGAATCTATTGAAATACCATGAATTCAGTGATTTTACAGATTATTTTTTAAATTTGCAATTTTACGAAAAAAAAGTAAATGAGTTTTTGAAAAATGATTAATAACTAAAAAATCAGGAATAAATTTGAAAAAATTTTGTGTTTTAAAAAAATTTTCAGTGCTTTTCTTTTTATACTTTTTATTTTATTTTTTTATTATTAATTGTTTTGTTCTTGTTATATATGGAGAAGAAAACAATTATTCAAAAGATGTCTTGATGAATTCAATTTTTTCGATTCAATTCGATTCGAATAGTTGGATAATTCAATCGATTGATAAGGATTATCTCACTTTGGTTTCTAAAGATATCGCTTATGATACAGTATCTTTTCATTTCAAACCAAAAAAAATTGGTAAAACCTCTATAGAATTTTATGATTTATATAAAAAAGGAAGTATCATTTATAACATAAATATCTCTGAAAATGTACAGATAAATCCGAGTTTTACATTTTCTTTTGCGGAAAATACAAATATTTCTAATACTTCTAATACAACCTCCTATTTTGATATTGCTTTTTTTCTTTTTTCAAATGGTATGTATCAAGATGCAATAAATTATTTTATTAAGGGAAAAGAAAACGAACCATTGAATTTTCAAAAAATTGGTGCATCCAAAATAGCCTATTATCTTGGAGTTTGCTATTTTAACTTAAAACAATACAATGTTGCATCTTCGTACTTTGCCCAAGCAAAAAACTCTTCAATCTTTGATATTCAGGTTTATTCATATTACTATATGGCCAAAACTCAAATAATGCTAAAAAATTATGATTTGGCTCTCGATAATTTGTTTTTCTTGATTTATAAATTAAATCCAGATAACTCACTCTATGATAATTCATATTTTTTGATTTCATCTATTTATTATGAAAAAAAAGATTATGAGCATATAATCTTACTTATTTATCCCAAGATAGATATACTTGATAGATCCGTATTCAAGGATTATTTTAATTATTATCTTGCGATCTCATACTATGATGGTAGAAAAGATTTTCTAACAGCGTATAGTTTTTTGAAGAAGATATCAAATAGTTCTTTTGAGTATTATGATAAAGTTCAAGAAATGATAAAAAATATAGAAGCTAATTTTATAGATTTTCATTAAATTAAATCTTATATTAAAATTTTGTTATTTAAATCTGGTTAAAGGAGTTTATTGATGCTTGAAGCTATCGCTAAAGGTTTTGATAATGCTATAACATTGATATTCAAAAAAGGATTGATTACTGAAGGTAAGATTAATGAAGCATTAGAAGAATTAAAAAAAATACTTGTTGATGCTGATGTTAACTATGAAGTTGTAAATGAATTTTTGAAAAATGTAAAAGAGAAAGCAATAGGACAACAGATAGTAAAGGGAATATCTGCAAGGGAAAAATTTATAAAAATTGTCTATGATGAAATAGTATATTTTCTTGGAGAAGGGAAAAAAGAGGTTAAGATTAAATCAAAAGGGAACAGAAGTGTCATCCTCCTTGCAGGACTTCAAGGTAGTGGTAAAACAACTACTGCTGCCAAGCTTGCGAAGCTTTATAAAGGGCAGAAATTTCCTCTTTTGGTTGCTGCAGATATATATAGACCAGCAGCCATAGAACAACTTAAAATACTAGGTCAGCAAGTAGGAGTTGAGGTTTTTAGCCAGTCCAAAAAAACTCCAGATAAAATAGTTAAGGAAGCCATAAATTATGCAGATTCAAAAGGATTAGATTTAGTCATAATAGATACTGCCGGAAGACTGCAGATAGATAAAAATTTGATGGATGAATTAAAACTCATTTCTCAGATTTCAAAACCAGATGAAATCTTACTAGTCGTTGATTCCATGACTGGCCAGGTCGCTGCAGATGTCGCTTTTGAATTTACAAAATATGTCAAATTAACAGGTGTCATCCTTTCGAAGTTTGATTCTGATGCAAAAGGCGGTGCCGCTCTTTCTGTAAAGCATGTGGCAAAGGTTCCAATTGTTTTTGTTACAAGTGGAGAGCAGTTGGATAAGATAGAATACTTTTATCCAGATAGAGTAGCTCAAAGAATAATAGGAATGGGAGATGTCCTTACTCTTGTAGAAAAAGCAGAAAAAGAATTTTCTTTAGCTGAAGCAGAGAAACTTGCTAAGAAGATAGAGACAAATAAATTTGACTATAACGATATGCTCGTTCAACTCGAAAGCATAGCTAAAATGGGAGGATTTGATCAGGTTTTATCCATGCTTCCAGGAGCCGCTAAAATAAATCAAAGTAAGGTTGATACTCAGATAAGAAAATTCATTAACTATAAGGTAATTATTCAATCTATGACTAAAAAGGAAAGAGAAAACCCGCTTCTAATAAATAACCCTTCAAGAAGAAGGAGAATAGCAAAGGGAAGTGGTAAAAAACTTATAGATATCATCCAACTTCAAAGAGATTTTGATAATATGAAAAAGATGATGCAAAAGATGAAAGGTGGAAAGATAAAACCAGAAATGCTTGGATTAGATATGGAAGCATTAAAAAACTCTGGTATCCAATTTTAAAAAAAGAGAGTTTATAAAAAATAATGGCTGATTTGATGAATAAATTTGATGTGTAATTAACTAACCTTCTAATTTATAAATATTAAAAATAGTATTGATTGATTAAATTAGCAATAATGAAATTTAATATAAATGATGCCAAAAAAATTGTGAATAAGATGTGAACAAAAATTGTCATATAATTATTAAAATACACCTTTGAAAAAATTAAGTTTGAGAACGCTTGTAAAATAAAGATATTTCAAATGTCAAGAATTTTAATGCTAAAATTTACAGAAATTTTAATAAAAAGATTATTGTTAGTAAATTGTGAATAAAATGTTAAAAGGAATTCAAATGAGTATAAATGAAAATGAAATACTGGTAGAAAAGGAAAGATTTATTTTACAGAGAAAAAAACCAATTGTTAAAATAAGGGTGGGATTTCTAGAAAACTTTCGTAGATTTTTTATTTCACAGGATTTTTTAGAGGTTGAAACTCCCATAAGGATCAAATACCCAGCTCCAGAAGCAAATATTGAAACATATAAAAGTGAGGATAGATTTTTAATTGCCTCACCTGAAATACAGATGAAATTGCTCATAATGGCTGGTTATGAAAAAATCTTTCAGATTACCCATTGTTTTAGAAAAGAAAGCTGTAGCAACCTTCATCAGACAGAATTTACGATGTGTGAATGGTATAGAGTAGGATCGTCTATCTATGATCTAATGGATGATTGTGAAAGGATAATTAAACTTCAGATAGAATTTATTTCAAATTTTCTTGAAAAAAATAAAACTTACGAGATTGACAGAAAAAAATGTGAAGAATTTTTTAAGAAAATCAGATTTCCATTTGAAAGAATAGAAATTCAGCAAATTTATAAGGATCTTGCTGGTTGGGACCCTATCGAAGTCTATGACCCACAAAGATTTGATATAGATATGGTAACTAAAATAGAGCCTTACCTAAAAACCAAACCAGCAGTCTTTTTAATAGGTTATCCATATTATCAAGCATCTTTAGCAAGATTACGAAAAAATTCAGATAAAATTGCAGAAAGATTTGAGTTATATATTGAAGGCATCGAAATCGCCAATGCTTTTGATGAGCTTACAGATGCAGAGGAGCAAGAGAAAAGATTTTTAGAAGAACTTAAAATTAGAAGTGAAAAAAATATGAATGAATATCAGTTAGATAGAAGATTTATTGATAATTTAAAAAAAGGTATGCCTCAAACAAGCGGGATAGCTTTAGGAATAGATCGCCTTTTAATGATTCTTCTATGTAAAAACTCAATAAATGATGTAATTTTGTTTCCTCAAGGGACTTTTTAATTGAATTTACCACAACGCTCTTTGAATTTCGGTTACTCCCCAAGCATTTTCAAAATGAATCTCTTTTTTATTATCAGCATGTAAAGTTCCAGAAAAAATTCCAAGATATTGGCGAAAATATATTTTCAAAAAACCTAGATTTAACTTTTGAACCCTTTTTTTCAAGGGATTGAATTTTAAAAGCACTTTATTATCATCACTATTTATTGTCCATAGATTTTCTGGATTATTATTTGCAAAATTAAATATTACTTTATTTAGCTTAAACATTTCATGATCTATCCAGTATGCATTTTCAGTAATATAGGTCTCATTTATAAATGAGGCAAAATTACCACCTAAAGTCATTTTTAAGTTTGGGTCTACCGCTGAAAATGCTGCCCAATGCCAATTGGTAAGCCTTTTCATATAACCGCAAGACCAATCATAAAGCAAAGTTGTTTTTGATAAATCTGGTTGTACATTTTTATCTTTTATTTTTATCTTCAAAAGAGTCGGTTCTATACAGCTACATTTTTCGGTAAATGTCCAGCAGTTTATTCCATTTGGAGCACATATTCTTAAAGGATTATTTGTTTTACTTCCATAAAAAAATTGCCCATCTATCTCAAATTCGTTTTTAAAATTAATATTTATTTTAAGTTGTGAATTATCTTTATTTTTCTCTATACTTACAAAATCATTTTTATTTTTATAGGAGATAATGTAATTATCTGGATTTATAGGATATTTTAAGTTTAATTCGAAAGGAACCTTTTTATCAATTTCAAAATATTCTTTATTTTGTATAGAATATGAAAAAACAAATATATTAGATATATATGTGAGTCCAATTATTCCTATTCCAATAAGATGAGAGTCTGTTATTATTAATGCAAAAATAAATTTATGAAATCTAAATTTTTCTATTAGTTTAGGTATATTTTTATCAAAGATTGATTTTAATCTATAATCCTCATAATTTAAAGATATTTCACCGTCAATTTTACCAAAAAAAACTTCATTTGTATCTGGATTCACTAATTTTTGCATAAAAGTTCCTTGATTTTGTTTATTCATATATCGGTATTAAAAGTAATTCATTTAGAATTTGATTTATTTTATGGAAAAAGATTAAGGAAAAATTTTATTTTCGCCTAGCAATACTTTTTTATTGACAGTTACTAAAAATAAAATATTTTCTTTATCAAATATCAATTTTTCATCAGACAAAATGAGGGTTATATGGAAGGTTACAATCATATTGAAATCGAACAAAAGTGGCAAAAATATTGGGAAGAAAATAAGTGTAATGAAGTTAAAGAGGATAACTCTTTCCCAAAAGAAAAGAGAATCTATATCCTTGACATGTTCCCTTATCCTTCTGGGGAAGGACTACATGTTGGTCATCCTGAAGGTTACACCGCAACAGATATATTATCAAGATATTATAGATTGAATGGGTATAATGTACTTCATCCCATTGGATTTGATTCATTTGGCCTTCCAGCTGAAAACTATGCTATTAAAACTAAGATTCATCCTTCTATTACTACAGAAAAAAATATCAAAACATTTACAAGGCAGATAAAATCATTAGGTTTTTCTTATGACTGGTCAAGATCTTTTAGTACAACAGATCCAGATTATTTTAAGTGGACACAGTGGATCTTCTTAAAACTTTTCGAAAAAGGATTGGCATATAAATCTAAAGCTCCAATAAATTATTGTCCATCTTGTAAAACAGGTGTTGCAAACGAAGAAGTTGTTGATGGTAAATGTGAAAGATGTGGAACACCTGTAGAGAGAAGGTTGATAGATCAATGGATACTGAAAATAACAGCATATGCTGAAAGATTACTTAAAGATTTAGACCTTGTCGATTGGCCTGAAGATATTAAGATAATGCAGAGAAACTGGATAGGAAAATCTGAAGGCGCAACTATAATATTTGAAGTCGATGGAAAAGACGAACAGATAGAAGTATTTACGACAAGAGCAGACACATTGTTTGGCGCTACATACCTTGTTTTAGCTCCAGAACATCCTATAGTAGAAAGGATAACGACTGAATCTCAAAAATCCGAGGTTGAAAGATATAAAAAAGAAACTTCAAATAAATCCGATTTGGAAAGGACATCTTTAAATAAAGATAAGACAGGAGCTTTTACTGGAGCTTATGCTATTCATCCATTAAACGGAAAGAAGATTCCTATTTATATATCTGACTATATCCTTCTTCAATATGGTACTGGAGCCATAATGGCTGTTCCTGCTCATGATGAAAGAGATTTTGAATTTGCAAAAAAATTTAATCTTCCAATAATTCAAGTTGTAGCCCCAGAATTAGGCAAAGAAATTGAATTGAAGGAAGCTTTTACTCAGCAAGGTTATTCTATAAATAGTGCAGAATTTTCAAATTTAACTACATCGGAATGCACAAAAAGAATAATCGAAAAACTTACTAAGATTGGAAAAGGCAAAGCAGCTGTAACATATAAACTAAGAGACTGGATATTTTCTAGACAAAGATACTGGGGTGAACCAATTCCTATTATAAACTGTCCAAAATGTGGGCATGTTCCATTAAAGGAAAGCGAACTTCCTTTACTTTTACCTCAAGTTGAATCTTATGAACCATCAGGAGATGGCAGTTCTCCTTTAGCGAAAGTCACTTCATGGGTTAAAGTAAAGTGTCCAATTTGTGGGGAAGATGCTGAAAGAGAAACGAACACTATGCCGAACTGGGCTGGAAGTTGCTGGTATTATCTAAGATATACAGATCCACATAATGATAAAGAATTTGCCTCTTTAGAAAAACAAAATTATTGGATTCCAGTCGACATATATGTCGGTGGTAAAGAACATGCCGTCTTACATCTATTATATGCAAGATTCTGGCACAAATTTCTATTTGACATTGGGCTTGTAAATTCCGCTGAACCTTTTATAAAACTTAGAAACCAGGGAATAATACTTGGCGAAGACAATCAAAAGATGTCTAAATCAAGAGGAAATGTCATTAATCCAGATGATATAGTTAAAGAATATGGGGCAGATACTCTTAGAATGTATGAAATGTTTATGGGGCCTTTAGAAACTTCAAAACCTTGGAATAAAAGTTCAATAGGGGGGATAAGAAGATTCTTAGAAAAGGTATATTCATATTTTAACAAAGTTTCGTTAGATGCACAAAACCTTCCTCCCAATGTTGAAAAATTGTTTCACAAGACAATTAAAAAAGTTTCAGAAGATATTGAATCTATTTCCGCCTATAATACGGCAATCTCTGCTCTTATGATTTGCTTAAACGAGCTTGTAAAACTAGAATCCATTCCTAGAAAAGTTGCTCAAGATTATATAATCATGCTTTCGACATTTGCTCCTCATTTAGGCGAAGAAATATGGACTAAAGTTGGTGATGGAAGACCAATCTACTTACCGATAGGGACTCGTAATCCTTTGTGGCCAAAGTATGATAAAGATAAGATTATAGATGAAGTTGTTACCTATGCCATTATGGTAAATGGTAAAAAAAGAGCAACTTTAGAAATCGCTGCAGGTTCCGATAAAGAGCAGGTCGCTAAAGAAAGTTTGAAACAACAAAATGTAAGTAAATATGTTGCGGAAGATAAAATTCAAAACATCATTTTTGTTCAAGATAAGATAATTAATTTTATAGTGAAATAATATTAAAATAAAATTTCAAAAAATTTTCTCAAAAAAAGGGGCAACCCTTCCGAAGAGGAAGGATTGCCCCTTTTTTTATTACATTATTTTTTATTATTAAGGAAAGTATCTTTACCTAAAGATTATTCTCTCCACTTACCGCCATGAACGCCTTTAAATAGTGGTCTTGGAATATAATGAGTATGTAAATATTTTTTAGATTTACTTGAAAGTGGTTTTTCTAAAAATTCTTTATACAATTTTTGAATAGATGGATTGTTATGTGATTCCCTATGTGGTAAGGATTTATCTTCATTATAGAGAGCTTGAGCTCTAATTTCTCTTTTCTTAATGGTAGATCCATAAGGTTGTCCGCCACCTCCAACACAACCTCCAAGACAAGCCATAACTTCTATGAAGTGATATGGTATTTCCTTTTTATTCTCTTTTGCTTCTCTGACCTTTAATAGAATTTTTTCTACATTTGAAAGACCAGATGCGACTGCAATTCTGACTTTTTTACCTAATACTTCTATTTCTCCCTCTTTGATGCCTTTAGTACCTCTAACAAAAGGTATATCTGGATTAGGTAGCTCATGCCCTGTAATATAGAAATATGCAGTTCTTAATGCTGCTTCCATTACACCACCAGAAGCTCCAAAGATGGTTCCAGCACCAGAATATTCTCCAAGTGGATTATCTGCTTCACCATCTTCTAGGGATGTAAGATCAATTCCTACCTGTTTAAGCATTCTTGCGAATTCCCTTGTTGTTATTGTAGCATCAACATCCTTATGACCAGATGAATACATATCTTCCATTCTATCTATCTCATATTTTTTAGCTGTACAAGGCATAACAGAAACAAGGAAGATTTTTTCAGCAGGTATATTCATTTTTTGAGCCCAATAGGTTTTAACCATGGTTCCAAGCATCTGATGAGGAGATTTTGCAGTTGAGAAATGTGAAATTAAATCTGGGAAAAATTTCTCGAGATAATCAACCCATGATGGGCAGCAGGATGTTATAAGAGGAAATTCATCGGGATTTTCCTTGAAAATTTCAGCAAATTCAGATGCTTCTTCAATTATAGTCAAATCTGCACCGAAGTTTGTATCAAAAACATATTTAAAACCTAGTTTTCTTAAGGCAGTATACATCTTCTTAACAACATTTGTTCCTATTGGAAGTCCAAACTCTTCACCCAAAGCGACTCTTACAGCTGGAGCTTCTTGAGCTACAACTATAAGTTCTGGATTATTCAATGCTTCCCATACTAATGAAGTATCATCCTTTTCAATAATAGCCCCAACTGGACAAACTGCCGAACATTGTCCGCATTTGACACATTCAGAATCATTGAGGACCCTTTCCATTGTGGGACCAACAAAAGAAGAAAAACCCCTAAAACTTGTCTCAAGTGCATGAACATTTTGAACATTTTGGCAGACCTGAGTACATCTTCCACATTGGATACAGTATGCTGGTCTTAATATTATTGATGGTGATGAATCATCCACCTTTGTTATTGTTCTATCGATATGGTCGTAAGAGATCTTTCTGATCCCTAAGCTTGCAGCTATTTTTTGTAGTTCGCAAACACCATTTTTAGGACATTCAAGACAATCATTTGGATGATTTGATAAAAGAAGTTCTACAACTGTTTTTCTAGCTTTTAAAAGAGAAGCTGTTCTAGTATAAATTTCCATCCCTTCAACAACTGGTGTGGAGCAAGCTCTAACAGTTTTACCACCTTTTTGCTCGACAACACATATTCCACAATTGCCAGTAGGTGGCAAATCTTCATGATAACATAGAGTAGGTATATTTATTCCAAGTTTTAAGGCAGCCCTCAATATGGTTGTACCATTATCTACTTCTACTTCTTTTCCATCAATTTTCAATTTAACCATCTTTTCTCCCTAAATACTAGTTGCTTCATTTATAAAAAAATATTTTATTTTAGCAATAAAAAATTGTTATTGTTTTAAAAATATTTAAATAGAAAAAAACAAAATAAAAAAGAAAAAAAATTGCAATATCTTTAATAATTATCTATGCATTTAAATTTGATGTTTTAACTAAAAAAATTTGACATTTTTTATTTTATTTGTTATCTATATATACGAGATTTAAAATATATAATTGTAAAAAAGAGTCACCTTTTATGGGGGTGAATCTGGTTTCGACTGTAAGGCAAAGTAACAGATTGCATGCAGACTTTCTGAAAGTCTTTAAACTTCAGAAAAAAACGAATTGACAACAATTCACTAGCACTTGCTGCTTAATTGTAAGTAGCAGGGAAGTCTGAGATAGCTTCTGGTTTCAGAACTTCCCCCGATTACAGAAGCGAACTTTTTTCTTTGTCTGGGAGAAGAAAGTAAAAACACAGGCTGGTTTATTTCAAGTTTGGAATTTTTCTTGAAATAAACGAGATTGAAAAATTCCTAAGCATGTAGATATCCGTTAACGAACCTTGTAGGACGGGAGTTCAACTCTCCCCACCTCCAATATCCTTATCATTCTTTTAACTTCTTTATTTTAAAAATTCAATTTCTTTTATTAAAATTAAATTTCACCTAAAATTTTTTCTCAAACTACATTATTCATAATTTTTTATTTTTTTGTTATGAGATCTTTCTTTTTTTTATTATGAGATTTTAGTTTCTTTTAATTTCTTTATTTCTCAAAATTATTTACTAATCTGTTGACTAAGTTATTAAATAAAAGCATGAAAATAAAAAAATATCATAAAATTTGAAATAATTTTAAAATGGGCAATAATTATTAAAGAAGGGAAATAAGAAAGAAAAAAAAGACAAGTATTAAGGAATATTTTATGAAGAAAAAAACTAAAAAGACAATTCTATTTGTTATTCTATTAATAATTATTTTATTTTTAGCATTTTATTTTTTTACTGGTTTTTATATTATCCCTCCAGGTGCAATAGCTAAAGGTGCAACCCATTGGTTTGTAAGAACTGGAACTGGCTACCCATTTATAAGTTCACCAAATAGTATATTAAAAAGAACAAAAGATTTCAACTCGATGAAATCTAACCTCAAAAAGGTATTAAATTTTCCCAAAGATAAGGTTATAGCAACTTTTAAGTACTCTGATTGGTTATATTCCTTTACCCAAAAATAGTTTCTTCTTAAAATAATATTTTCTTAAAAGAAATATTTATCATTAAAAAGATAATCTAATTTAAAAAATTCTATTTTAAAATATGATTCTTTAATTTAATCTTAAATGTTGATTTAATTTTCACTTAATTTATTTTAGTTAAAATATTAATAACTGAAATTTTGAAGGTTTAGTATGATATATATTTTTGGTGGGATATCTTTGGATTTTATTTTCACAAAAGAAACTTTTATTAAAGGAACATCAAACCCATCCTGTTTTACTTACAGAATCGGGGGAGTAGCTTATAATATATTTAATTCATTGGAAGCAAAGGAAAAAATCTTTATTACAACAATTGGAAATGATGCATTTGGAAAAATTATTTTAGATAGTATTAATAGTAGAGATATAAATAAAATAATATTTGATGATTATACAGATAATGATAATGATTTAGTAAAATTTAAAAGTAATCTTAAAAATAATGATGATAATCAAAAAAAACTTGAATCACTAGATTTAAATAATTTACCAGCAATTATTTTCATGATAGTAAAAGATTATCCGACATCCATTTACAATGTTTTAATGCAGCAAGGGAGTTGTTATATAGCTACCGCTGATTTTAGAATAATAGAAAAAAATCTTACATTTTCAAAATTGTCCAATATATTGAGTAAGATAAAAGAAGATGATATTGTTGTTTTAGATTCAAATATTCATAATGATGAACTCGAAAAAATTTTTAATAATTTAAGTGAAAGAAAAATCAAAATCTTTTTTGAAACTATATCTTTTGAAAAGACAAAAAGGGCAAAAAATACATTAAAAAATATCTATTTTACTTCACCAGATAATTTAGAATTCGATGCATTAATAGAGGGATATGAATCTGTTTTTGATTGTATGGAAAACCAAAATATCGAATATATCTTGAGAACAGATGGAGCAGATGGTTCGACTTTATTTAAAAAGAAAGATAGATCTTTTGTAAAATATAAACCAAAAAGAGTTTTGAATGTTAAAGATACAACTGGAGCAGGTGATTTTTTATTTTCGAAGATAATTCAATTATCTTTTGAGGGTTTTTCTATTGAAAAATCTATTGAAATAGCAAGTGAAAAAGTTATAGAATATCTTATAAAGTTAAATGATAGAATTAGTTAAACTTGTTGAAATTTATAGATATAATATTTATATAAAAAATTGAAAAAAAAGATAGTTTATTTCAAGTAATTTATATCAAGTGAAATTTAAATAATTAATTGGAATATTCATTGAGGATTATTAAAAAAATAATGGATAGGAATTTAACAAAAAAAAAGTAATAGAAGAAAAAAATTAAAAAAAAATTTAAAAAAACAAATAACTAAAAATAACAAAAAAAATAATGAAATAAAAAAGTAGCAAAAATAATATTTAAAAAACTAATAAAAAAAAAGGAAAAAGATATCAAAAAAAAAATAAAGGAAGAAGAATAGTTAAAAAAGAATAATAAAAAATGAATAATAGAAATCAAGTAGAACTAAATATAATAAATAAAAAGGGAAAGAGGTTATCATGAATGAAGAATTTTTAAAAATCTCACAAATTATAAATGAAGCCCTCAAAAATAAAAAACCGATTGTGGCGCTAGAATCAACAATAATTACCCATGGACTTCCCTATCCAGTAAATCTTGAAGTCGCAAAAGCCTGTCAAAATATCGCCATTGAAAATGGTGCTATACCTGCCACTATAGGTATTATAGATGGTGTTGCTAAAATTGGGCTAGATGATGACGAGATAGATTTTTTAGCAAAAAATTCAAATAGATGTTTCAAGGCTTCTACAAAAGATTTAGGATTTTGTTATGCTAATAAATTAAACGCTGGTACAACAGTTGCAGCCACATTATTTCTTGCAAGAAAATCGAAGATAGATTGCTTCGCAACTGGAGGAATAGGTGGTGTTCATAGAAATGCAGAAAAGACTTTTGATATTTCTGCAGATATTCATGCCCTTTCTTCTTATGGTGGGGTAGTCGTTTGTGCTGGATGTAAATCGATTTTGGATATCGCCAAAACTATTGAAATTCTTGAAACATATGAAATTCCAGTTTATGGATATAAAACTGAGGAATTTCCGGCTTTTTATTCCAGAAAATCTAGTTTTAAGTTGCAACTTAAGGCAAATGATGTGGAAGAAATTGCAAAAGCATATGTTTTCAATGAAAAACTTGGCTTAACAAGTAGTATACTTGTTGTCAACCCTATAAATGAAGATGATGAAATTCCATATGAACAGGTTTCTAAAATAATAGACAAGGCTATTTTAGAACTTGAAGAAAAAGGAATTATTGGTAAAGAAGTAACGCCATTTTTATTGGAAAGACTTTCAAATTTAAGTTCTGGAAAAACCTTGAATGCTAATAAATCCTTGATATATAATAATGTGGCTGTAGCATCAAAAATCGCTAATGAAATTAATAAAATTAAATTAATAAAATTAGATAATTAAAATTGAATAAATTGAACTAAATGAATAAATTACAAAAAACATATTAAATAATAAAATTAAGTTAAGCAAAATTAAAAGAAAAAATAAATAAATATTTTCAAATTCCTTATTATCGAAAATCAGATTTTTCCGATATATAATAAAATCTTCTAAAAAAGGCTATTATTATGCTAGGAGCTTTTAATATAGCATCTACAGGTCTATCAGCACAAAGATTAAGAATGGATGTTATTGCAAATAATATTGCTAACGCAAACACAACTAGGACCCCTGAAGGCGGTGCATATCAACGAAAGATGGTTATATTTAGAACATATGACGAGAATCCTCAATTCTTATCTCCTTTTACTCCAGCAGGTTATGATAATAAAGTTGGAAAAGGAGTTAAAGTTGTAAAGATAGAAGCTGATGATTCACCATTTAGGTTAGTTTGGGATCCAAATCATCCTGATGCTATACAATCTGGTCCAAAAAAGGGATATGTGATGATGCCAAATGTAAATATTGTTAAAGAGATGACAGATTTAATAAGTGCATCAAGAAGTTATGAAGCAAACACAGTCGTGATAAATAATGCAAAACAATTATATATGAAAAGTATTGACTTATTAAAGTAATATTTTATAAATAGATGTGTAATAATATAAAAAGCTTTATTATACATTTGCAAAATATTTGAAATTTATAAAATGTTTTTTAAGGGGGAGGGGATGCAATCATTTTTTAATTCTATTTCAAATGTTGTAAGTAATGTCAATGTTTCAAGAGTCACAAACTTAAAAACAGTAACTCCTACTGGTTACAATGTCCAAATGAAATCAACTTCATCAAAGCATTTCAATTATGTAGAAAAAAGCACTGATTCGCCAAATTTTTTAAACTATCTTACAAATTCCATTAATGGAACTAATAATGCTTTGGTTAACGCAGAATTTTTGCAGCAGCAACTAATAGAGGATCCAGACAATACAAATATTGATGAAGTTACTATAGCTGCAAAAGAAGCTGAAATAGCTTTAAATCTAACAAAATCTGTTATTAACAAACTAATCACTGGGTATAAAGAATTAATTAATATTAGATAAAGACTAAATTTGAATTATTTATAAAAGGATTTATAATTAGATTGAAAAATAAAAGGAGTATAGATATAGAAAAATAGATATTTATTGCCTGTTTTTTGGGGAGGGGGTATGGGAGATTTTTTCAAAAGAATTGGTGAGTTCTTCTCATCAAATTTATCAAAGTTAAATCAAACGCAAAAAATCATTATATTTTCAGTTATAGGCGTAATAGTAATATCATTAATAATAATAATCGCATTTTCTTCAAAACCAGATAAGACTCTATTATTTCAAAAACCTTTATCACCTGAAGACTATGCAAAGGTTACAAAAGCATTGCAAGACATAAATGCAGATTTTTCAACTAAAGATGATAAATACATCATTGTAAAAGATCAAAAAACCGCTCAAACTTTAAGAATGAAACTTGGACAACAAGGGATCATTCCAAATAATGTTACGGGTTGGGAACTTTTTGATACTCAAAAATGGACAACCACTGATTTTGAAAGAGATGTGAATCTTAAAAGAGCAATAAAAGGCGAAATAGAAAGACAGTTAAAACTATTAGATGGAGTCGAAGAATGTTATCTTAATATTGCATGGCCAAAGGAAAGTCTCTTTACAAATACAGCTCAAGAGATTACTGCTTCTTTAACAATTATTCCAAAACCATATTCGAATATTTTGGAAAACAGAAAACAGATAGAAGGTATTAAAAAACTTGTAGCTTTCGGTATCCCAGGACTTAAAGAAGAAAATGTCGTTATTACAGATCCTTCTGGCAATATTGTCTCAGATTTTAGTTCAATGGATAACACCGCTTATCTTGAAATTGTTAAACAGCAACTTCAAATAAAAGAAAGAGAAAGAGTCAAGATTGAACAAAGAATAAGAGATCAACTTCAGAAGATTATAGGTAAAAATAAAATAGATATTCAATTAGATATAGATATTAGATTTGATCAGGTTCAAAGCGAAGCTAACAAAATCATACCGGTCGTCATTAAACCAGACAATCCAAATACACCTTATGATGATTCTGTCATAGTGCCAAATGTTACAATATCTGAACAAACAATCCAAAAGGAATACAAAGGTCCACAAACAATTCCAGAGGGACCTCCTGGTACTGAACCAAATGTTCCTCCTGGATATAAAGAGCTTTTACCTAGTTCAGTTGTAGTTAACGAAAATCAACAGACAAAAAACTATGAGGTTTCTACTGAAAAAGTGATATCTTCATTAACACCATATCAAATAAATAAAGTTTCTTGTTCTGTTATGGTAGATGGAAAATGGGAGATAGAGATTGATAGTAAAGGAAACCTTGTTGTTGATAAGTCAAAACTAGGATATAAAAGAAAATATACACCTTTATCAAATGATGAAATTAAAAAAATTGAAGAAGTAGTAAAAGGTGCAATAGGATATGATAAGGCAAGAGGGGATATAGTTACAGTTCAAAATATTCCTTTCAATCATGAGTCTGAATTTGCAGCAGAAGATGCAATTATTAAAAGAAAAGATTTATTAAGAAAAGCATTGATAACATCATTCGCTTCAATTCTTGTATTTTTGCTTATCATTGTTTTATATAGGGTTATTTCCGCTGAAGTTCAACGAAGAAAAAAACTTAAAGAAGAAGAACTTCTTAGAAAACAGCAAGAACTTAGAGAAAAAGCTCTTCGTGCCGCTGAAAAAGAAGGTATTGAAGTTGAGCTTTCTATGGAAGAAAAAGCCAGACTTGAGATGCAAGAAAATGCCATCAATGTTGCAAGAGAGCATCCTGAAGAAGTCGCTAAACTTATTAGGACATGGCTTGCTGAAGATGTTAGCTAATTTATTTTGTTTTGATTCATAATGAAATAGTATTGATAAATAGAAAGATAGAGGAAAGAGGTTTAAAATGGGAAAGGCTGCTCCAAAAGCTAAAGAAAAGACAAAACTTACAGGAAAGAAAAAGGCAGCGATATTTCTTGTTACTCTAGGTTCGGAAGTTGCCTCGCAAGTTTTAAAATACTTAAAAGAAGAAGAAGTTGATTCTATAACATACGAAATTGCAAGAATAGAAAAGGTAGATCCAGAAGAAAGAGATAAAGTCCTTATGGAATTTCAAGAGTTGATGATGGCACAGGACTTTATAACAACTGGTGGTCTTGATTATGCAAAAGAACTTCTAGAAAAAGCTTTGGGTTCTCAGAAAGCCGTGGATATCATCAATAGACTTACAACTACTATGGCTGTTAGACCATTTGAATTTGCTAGAAGAACAGACCCACAACATCTGATTAACTTTATTCAAAATGAACATCCTCAAACAATTGCCTTAATCTTATCATATCTTGATCAGAAAAAGGCAGCTACAATACTTCAACAATTAAATCCAACATTGCAAGCAGATGTTACAAGAAGAATCGCTAAAATGGATAGAACATCTCCAGAAATTGTCAGAGAAGTAGAAAGAATTCTTGAAAGACAGATTTCCGCTATTGCCTCAGAGGAATTTGCAAGTGTTGGAGGTGTTCCAGCTGCTGTAAATATTTTGAACTCATCTGATCAGACTACTCAGAAAAACATTTTGGAAAAATTGGAAGAAGAAGATCCAGAACTTGCTGAAGAGATTAAGAAGAACATGTTTGTCTTTGAAGATATTGTACAACTTGATGATCGTTCAGTAATGAGACTATTGAGGGAAGTTGATACTAATGATCTTGCTAAAGCCTTAAAAAATGTCGAAGCAGAAGTTCAAGATAAAATTTTTAGAAACATGTCAAAACGTGGTTCAACAATGCTAAAAGAAGATATGCAATTTATGGGTCCAATTAGATTGAAGGATGTTGAAGAGGCTCAATCAAAAATTGTTTCTATCATAAGAAAGCTTGAACAAGCAGGTGAAATCACCATTTCTCGTGGTAGTGAAGATGAGATTATTTACTAATTTTAGGAAAATAAAATGGCAAAGAATGTCCTAAAAAATGATGAAATAAAAAAAATCGAAAAAAAGTATATTATCCCTCCTCCAAAAATAAAATCAAAAGAAGAGGTTATTGAAGGAACCGAAAAAGGTGAAATTTCTTCTGCTTATAAAGGCCCATCAGTTGAAGATATTAAACTTGAGATTGATAGATTGAGGCAAGAGTGGAAGATTGAATATGAGAATATGCGAAAAAAAGCAGAAGAAGAAGCAAAACAAATAGTCGAAAAAGCAGAAGACCTAGCATTTGCAAAGATTAAAGAATCCAAAGCTCAAGCTAATATCGAAATCGAAAAGTTAAAACAAGAAGCTCAGAAAATATTAGATGAAGCCAAACTTGAAGCAAAACAGATAATTGAAGCAGCAGAACAAAAGAGTGAAGAGATAATTGAACAAAATAGAAAACAGGGATACGATCAAGGATATGAAGATGGTTTTGCAAAAGGTTTAGAAGAAGTTAAACATTTGATTGAAAGATTGCATAAAATAATTTCTGAAGTTATTGCAAAGCGTCAGGAAATAATAGAAGGAACAGAATATCAAGTAATATCAATTGTTCTGTTGATCGTAAAAAAAATTATAAAAATAATCACTGAAAATCAAAAAACTGTAATAATAAACAATGTAGTTGAAGCATTGAAAAAAGTAAAAGGTTCAAAAAATGTCATTATTAGAGTCAATCTTGATGACATAGCAATGGTTACCAAACATAAAGAAGACTTTATTAGAATGATAGAAGGGTTAGAGGGAATTCAATTCTTAGAAGATTCATCGATAGAACGAGGTGGTTGCATTATTGAAACTGACTTTGGTGAAATAGACGCTAGAATCTCATTGCAGTTGAAAGAGATTGAAGATAAGATACTTGAGCTTATGCCGATCAAAAAAAGAATGATAGAGGAGTCTAAATAACAATGTCAGTATATGATAAATATGAACAAACCATAATGACAATTGACCCCATCAAATATAGAGGAAAAGTAAAAGAAGTAAGAGGATTTCTAATAAAAGGAAATGGCCCATATGCTCAAGTAGGAGAGATTTGCAAAATATATCAAAATAAAGAAGATCCAAATGATTTTGATCACTATATATCTTCTGAGGTCGTTGGTTTTAATGAAAAAGAAATGCTTTTGATGCCACTATCCGATATGGTAGGAATCGAGCCAAATCAGGTAATAATTGCAACAGGTGAACCTTTATCTATACCTGTATCAGAAAAACTATTGGGGAGAGTATTAAATGGGATGGGAACACCTATTGACAATCTTGGAGAGATATTTTCACCAATTAGATACCCCATATTTAATAAAGCTCCATCTTCCCTAGATAGAAAAAGGATAAAAACTAAATTAGCGGTAGGGGTAAAGGCGATTGATATCCCACTAACCTTAGGAAAAGGTCAAAGAATAGGCATATTTGCAGGTTCTGGTGTGGGTAAATCAACTCTTTTGGGTATGATCGCACATTATACAGAGGCAGATGTCAATGTCATTTGTCTTATAGGGGAAAGAGGGAGAGAAGTAAAGGAGTTCATCGAAGATATTTTACAAAAGGAAGGTTTAGCGAGATCAGTTGTGGTAGTAGCGACATCTGACGCATCACCTTTGGAAAGAGTTCGTTCTATTTATGTTGCTCAAACTATTGCAGAATATTTTAGAGATGCTGGCAAAGATGTCCTTTTAATGGTAGACAGTATTACAAGATTTGCCTGGGCTCAAAGGGAGATTGGTCTTTCAATAGGAGAGCCTCCTGCCACAAGAGGATATCCCACCTCTGTTTTTACACTTTTACCTAAAATATTTGAAAGAGCTGGTTGCTCAGATAAAGGTAGTATTACAGGTATATACACGGTTTTAGTAGAAGGAGATGATGTTAATGAACCAATCTCTGATACAGTAAGAGGGGTACTAGACGGTCATATCGTTCTCTCAAGAAATCTTGCTGAAAAAGGGCAATATCCTTCCATAGATGTATTAAAATCAATTTCAAGATTATTTCCAAATATTACCGATAAGGAGCATAAAGAACTAGTGAAGAAACTAAGGCAGATTATTGCCATATATTCTGAGAATGAAGATTTAATTTCTATAGGTGCATATCAAAAAGGAACAAATAGAGATATTGATTTTGCAATAGATAAAATAAAGGATATTTATTCATTTTTAAGTCAAGATGTTTCTGAAGGTTATAGCTTTGATGAAAGTTTGATGCTGTTAAAAAGATTATTTGAGTCTGAAGTTGAAGAAAATGAAGATAATTATTTATGAAATCTTATAAAACATAGATAATTAAGTGATCAAACTAATGAAATTATTAAGGTAATTTTATGAGAAATTTTTCTTATCGATATGAAAAAATTCTTCATCTTAAGAGTTTTATAAGAAAGCAAAGAGAATTAGAATTTAGTGAAATTGCCTTGATAATTGAGAAGATGAGGGGAAAAATATTGGAGTATAAGGAATTTTTGGAAAATCCTCCTCAAATTTCAGATAGTAGCTTAGATCTTGAATACAGAAGATATTTTGATGCTATTGCAGCTGAAATAAAATTTTTAGAAAATGAGATTGAAAAATTAACACCAGAATATAATAGAAGAAAAGAAAAATATATTGCTGCAAAGAAAGAAGAAAGAATACTAGAAAAACTCAAAGAAAAAAGATATAAAAGTTACATTACAGACTATTTCAAAGAGGAATCAAAAATACTTGATGAAATATCAACTAGAAAGTTTTACGAAAGTTAAAAAATATATGAAAGAGATTAATAGTATATAGATAAATATTATAAATATATAGATGGATATTATAAAGAAATTATGAAATTGGCGGTACATATATGAAAGCTAAACATGGATTTACAGTTATGTTTTTATTGATTTTATTGATAATAGTTCTTTTTGCTGTTGTATATTGGTTTAATTATCTTGGACTTGTTAATTTACCTAGAGCTTACAGTAAAATTGTATCAAGAATTCCAGCTATATCTTATGGAAAAGATATCACCGATCCTTTTTTACTTGAGAAAGAATTTTATGATAAATTAAAAATATCATATGAATCCCAATTTACTCAATTAAAGCAATTTGAAGAACAATTGAAATTAAAAGAAGAACAGACAAACGAAAAAGAGAAAGCCATATCTGAATTGGAAGCTTCTTTAAAAGAAAAAGAAGAAAATATTTATAGGAAATTAAAAGAATACGATGATTATAAAGAGAATATCAAAAAAGAGGCGATTCAGTTTATTAACATGCCTCCTGCGGAAGCTGTTAAGATACTGAACAATATGGATATTCTTAAAGTTGTAGATATTCTTCGAGCTATGGATGAATACTTTGCCTCAATTGGTGAAACATCCTTGGTTCCTTATCTTGTAAGCTTGATGCCACCAGACAGAGCAGCAAAGTTAAGTGAATATAAGATTGAGGGATCTACAACTTTTAGTCCAGCGCCATAAGAAGCCAAACAAGGAGGAATTGTCATGCTAACTCTTCCCAATATTCAGAAGATGGAATTGGGGGGGGAAGATTCAACTCGTTTGATTAAGAGGACTAAATCTGATGCTAAATCAAATGTGAAATTTGATGACTTGTTAAAGGAAGATGAACAAATACTAAGTCCTATTAAAAAGCGAGTAAAAGAGGGAGATATTGCAAAATCATGGATGAATGCTCAAATCATCCAAAATATTGAATCTGGCTTAAGGCGCAAGGATGCGGACCAATTTCCAGGGAAGGATACAAATTTTAAGACATTTTTAACAGAAAAGCTTACCTTAAGAGGTAAAACAAACCTTACTTTACATGAAAATGCTTCCGACTTAAGTAAAATTAATTTGGATGAGACCCTTGAAGCTCATTTTGAAAATCAAAGAGGTGAAATTCAAAAAAATCAAGGGTTAAAAGAAAATGGATCGCTGAAAAATACTAAAAACAAAAAGGATTTTGAAGCTTTAAAAGAAAAGTATTTTTCAAGTCCAAATGATGCTATTCACATTCATGCATCAGATTCTAAAATTAACAGACGAAAATTTATTGGTACCCATAATTTTATTGATACCGAAGATTCACAATTAAAAAGAGAAGATGAAGCTTATAATCTTTCAGAAAGCATCGAGCAAAATGGTTTTCAACAGTCTGACAACTTTGAAAATAGCAGTAGGATTGGATCAAAAAATTTAAAAGGTTTTCCAAAAAATGAAAAATCTGAAAACTTTACAGACGATCTTTCCTCTATTAATTCCAAAGCAAAATCTGATTTGTCTAATTTAAACTTAAATCTTGATTTTATTTTGGATGATTCTACCATAAGTTTTAACAAGTTTTCATCGAATCAAAATAGGATTGCAGAGCCTATATTACGTCATTTAGCACAAAATATTTCACAAAATTATTCTATATCTTTAGACAAACTAATCAACTCATTTGATAATATTAGTTTCAAGCCTTTGGAATCTGGTTTTGCTTTAAAGATGAGATTATATCCAGAGGAACTTGGCGAGCTTGAATTGCATCTTAAAAAAGAGGGATTGAATATATCTTTGGTAGCTTTTGTTATGAATGATGAAGCGAAGCAAGTCATGATGAATGACACACAAAATCTTTCCAATTTTTTTATGAATCAAGGGTATAATCTTGAGCAGATAATGGTCGAAGTTAAAAATGATAACCAGAATCAAAATTTCGAGAATTTTGATAAAATTATAGCTGAGAATAAAAATACATTTAATTTAAAAGAAAATGATGAAATTCTACCCGAGAAGAAAAGCATTAGTAGTATTAAAAAGTTTGGTTACTTCAAGGGAATTGGTAGACTTATAAATAAGTATGTCTAACTTGAAACTCAAGATTATATAAAAAAGGAGAAAAAATGAGTGGTTTAACTTCAATAAATACCTATCAGAGTAAAGAAGAATACGCAAAAACTCAACTTTTAGTTGAATCTTTCAATAAATCTTTAATGGTTGATGGTAAAGAGATAAAACATGAGCTTGGTAAAGATGACTTTTTAAAGCTTTTAATTGCTCAGTTACAACATCAGGATCCAACTAAACCTCTTGAAGATAAAGAATTTATAGCTCAGATGGCTCAATTTTCAAGTCTTGAGCAGATGAAACAGGTCAATGACACATTAGCTCTTTTGAATCAAGGTTTTTTAGTGAACCAAACATTAGCATTGCTAGGAACTGAGGTTAATGTTCAGACTCCTTATGGTGTAGACACTGGCATAGTTGAATCCGTTATTTTTGAGGGCGGAATTCCAAAAGTTTCAGTAAATGGAAATCTTTATCCAACATCATTTATATTTTCTATTGGATTACCACAAGGTTACCCAATACAGAATGAATCTGTAAATAAGAATAATAAAGTAGATGAGCAAAATATATCTAATGATACTATTGAATCTGAAACCGAGTATTCAAATCAGGTAAGTAATACTTCAAATACATCAAACACTACAAATGAACCTAATACTGCTACTTCATATGAAGAAAATGAAAGAAATTAAATAAAAAAAGGAGTTTATTATGATGCGATGTTTATATGCAGGAGTTGCTGGATTACAAAATCATCAAGTTAGAATGGATGTTATTGGTAACAATGTATCAAATGTTAATACATATGGGTATAAGAAGAACAGAGTTAGTTTTCAAGATTTATTATACCAAAATATGTCTGGTGCAGCTGCACCAACCGTAGAAGTTGGAGGAATAAATCCAAAACAGGTTGGTCTTGGAATGTCTATAGCTCAGATAGGTACCATATTTACTCAGGGCGCCCTTCAGACAACCGGAAGGAACCTAGACCTCGCGATCACAGGTGAAGGTTTTTTTATTTTGAAAAAAGGTGAAAATGTTTTTTATTCAAGATCTGGAGTATTTGGTATTGATAAAGATGGTGTTTTGGTTAATCCCGCAAATGGTTATAGAGTACAAGGATGGAATGCAGAATTTGTTGATGGTAAATATGTCATAAATACTGCTAACCCTATAGGTGAAATACAAATACCAGTTGGAGGTAAATCTCCAGCAAAAGCAACAACTAAAATAGATTATAAGTCAAACTTAAATTCAGAAACACAACCACTTCCAGTAGGTAGAGAACCAACTGCTGATGAAGTCGCTGCATCTGTTCATAAAACAACGATTGATATTTTTGATTCAAAAGGTAATAAACATCAATTACAACTATCATTCACTAGAGTTCCTGGTACTGTAAATCAATGGACATGCCAAGCAACTTTACTTGATTTACCGAATGTATCAGTTCAACTAGATGTTCCTGGTGCAAATATAAATGATTCTAATACAGTTTCTCTTATATTTAATAATGAAGGTGCTATAATTGGAGTAAGCGACAATCCAAATGAACCAGGGGCTCCTTCTGATCTTTCAAACATTGGTAATTTGATTGCAAATGCCACATTTACTCTTCCTGATGGCCAACAGCAAGCTATAACATTAAATCTTGGAACAAGTGGTCAATATGATGGAATAACACAGTTTGCATCACCCACAACTACAAAAGCAGTAGATCAAGATGGTTATGGTATGGGTTATCTTGAAACATTTGTTATAGATAACCAAGGTGTAATTACTGGAATTTATTCAAATGGAGAAAAACTACCGTTAGGTCAAATTGCCCTTGCTACCTTTACAAATCCTGAAGGACTTCAGAAAGTTGGTGACAATGATTTTGCCCAAACAATTAACTCTGGCACAGCTAATGTATCTGCTGCAAATACTGCTGGGAAAGGTGCTCTAGTTGCTGGTGCCCTTGAAATGAGTAATGTTGACTTATCCGAAGAATTTACTGATATGATTGTAACCCAAAGAGGATTTGAAGCAAATTCCAAGACTATTCAAACAGCAGATCAGATGCTTCAGGTAATTATGGGATTGAAAAGATAAAATTAATATAAAAATGCTTTGATAATCTATTAAAATGTTGTAAATATATTTTTAGTAAATTTGTAGGGGGAGCATAGCAATTTAAGGAAAAGAAATAAATTGTAGTGCTCCCTTTTATTTTTTATTAGATTAAGGATGAATAATGTTAAAAGAGGAAAGGATGGTTAAATTAACTAGACTTAATGGTACATCTTTTTACTTAAATCCTCATTTAATTGAATATATAGAATCAGTTCCAGACACACTTATTTCCTTGTTAAATGGTACGACTTTATATGTAAAGGAGAAACCTGAAGAGGTTATAGATAGGATTGTAGATTATAGAAGAAGAATTGGTATATTTAAGAATGAATTATAAAACTAAAAATTTTTGATTGGAAGTTTTTCTTTCTATCAAAATAATATAAAGATGTAAGATATAGGAGGAATTAATGCTTGATTTAGCTTCAGCAATAGGATTAATAGCAGCATTTGTAATGCTTATATTTGGTATTATTTCTGCAGGTGGACCAGGAGGACTTCGATATTTTTTCGATCCAGCATCAATTTTTATAACCTTTGGGGGTGGGCTTGCTTGTGCTTTGACATCTGTTCCACTTTCAAGATTTTTATCTATACCAAAATATTCAAAATTCGTATTTAGAACGCCAGTTTTTGACCCAAGTTCTATCATTAAAATGCTTATAACATTTTCTGAAAAAGCAAGAAGAGAAGGAATTTTGGCTCTAGAAGATGATATAGCAGAACTTACCGATCCATTTTTGAAAAAAGGGATACAGCTTGTTGTTGATGGAACAGAGCCAGAAAAGATAAAAAATGTACTACAGATAGAAATGGATAAAATACTAGAAAGACATTCACAAAATCAACTTGTTTTTGATAAACTCGACAGCTTTTTCCCTGCATTTGGTATGATAGGTACTCTTATAGGACTTGTCCTTATGTTGACTCAGTTAAGTAATAAGGAAGCTTTAGGTAAATCTCTTGCGACAGCTCTTATAACCACATTTTATGGAACTGTCGGAGCTAACATTATCGCACATCCATTTAAAACAAAGCTTGAAGATAGAGACACTCAGGAGATACTTATAAAAGAAATAATGCTTGAAGGGATATTATCTATTCAAGCTGGTGAAAACCCAAGAATTTTAAAAGATAAACTTGTCTCTTTCTTATCTCCAGCTTTAAGAGAGGCAATAAGTAAAGAGCTTGGTGAATAATTTATAAAACAGGAATAGAAATGGGCAAAAAAAAGGAAAAACCAGGTAAGGCTCCTTCCTGGATTACAACAATGTCGGATTTAAATAATCTACTTCTTTGTTTTTTCATATTACTTTATGTCTTGACAGATGTTCAGGTTGAAAATATTCCAAGATTTTTTCCTTCTCCATTTAAAGGTGGTCTTGGACCAATGTCTGGCGGAAATGCTTTAGAACCTGGGCAACTTGCTGAAATGGGCTCAAGGATAGAGTCACTTCCTTCTAGTGAAAAAGGTCAAAGTCTAGCAAAAGCGGTGGAAAAGGCAGTATCTTTGTTTCAACCAGAGATACTTGCCAAAAAAATGAAAATACAGTTAGAAGAAAGAGGAATAGTCATAACTCTTGGTTCAGATTTTTATTTTAAACCAGGATCAGCAGAATTAAACCAAAACGGAATAGAGGTTTTGCAAAAAATATATAAAGCTTTTGAGTTACTACCAAATAAAATAAGGATAGAGGGTCATACAGATAATACAATGATACCTTTTGGAAGTGAGCTATCAAAACAGTATCCAACAAATTGGGATTTGTCCTCAAAAAGAGCTATCAATGTCTTACTTTATCTTGAATTTTTAGGGATTCCATCTAAAAGATTATCCGCTGTTGCTTATGGAGACACAAGACCCATCGAAACAAATGAAACACCAGAAGGAAGAGCTTATAATAGAAGAGTAGAAATCGTTATTATGAGAGAAGAAGACTGAATTTTATTTTTGTTTTTTTATCTATTGACTTTATAAGTATTTGTTTTATTAATAAAAAGGTTAAATAATAATGTTTATAACTATTGTATTTTGTATACCATAGCTAATTAAGTAAGATAAGGAGAAACAGGATGGGGGATAAAGATAAATTAGATGATTTAAATTTTGAAGATGAAGCCGAGTTAAATGAGACTGAAGCTGGTGCTGGTGAAGGTGAAGAGAAGAAACCAGCGGAGAAAAAAGGATTTAAAGGTTTATCTTCTGGTATAGTTAGAATACTACTATATATTATAGGTATCATTATTTTAATCGCAATATCTGTTACAATCTCTTATCTTGTAGCCTCAAAAACAGCTGAAAAACCAGACAAGATTAGTATCGAACAAACATATAAGAATGTTACTCCTCCTTATGATACTTTAAGATTAGCCGATTTTACTATTAACACTTCAGATATTGATGAGCAGCATGTCATCCGTGTTACAATAGCCCTAGCTTACACTCAAAAAGATGCAGCTGTTAGTGCAGAACTAGCTCAAAGAGAAGCTCAAATAAGAGACATAATAAATAGAATATTGAGTGCTAAGAGAAAAGATGAAATTGATTCTATTGAAGGTAAAGAAAACTTAAAAAATGAGATTAAAAATGCTATAAATAATATTTTAGTAAATGGTAAAATAAAAGATGTTTATTTCATTGATTTCTTTATTTCATAAAAAAGAAAAGGTTTTGGTGGAGTTAATATGACAGAAGTCCTGTCACAAGATGAGATAGATCAACTATTATCTGCTATTAGTGCTGGTGATACTACTATTGAAGATGTTTCAAAAACAACAACCCAAAAAAAGATTAGAATATACGATTTTAAAAGACCTTCCAAATTCTCAAAAGATCAACAGAGAGCCATTCGAATGATTTATGATTCTTTTGCCAGACTCTCTCAAACAACTTTATCTGCTATTTTGAGAGCACCTGTGCAATTTCATGTTGCATCTGTCGATGAATTGACTTTTGAAGAATTTACTAGGTCGATCCCTACTCCGACCACTATGGCAATAATTAACATGGATCCTCTTAAAGGTTCTGCTATTTTTGAGATAGATCCAGCCATTACATTTGCAATAATAGATAGAATTTTTGGCGGAAAAGGTAAAACGACTCAAAAAATAACGAGAGAATTGACAGATATTGAACAAGCAGTAATGGAAAATATTATTGTAAAGTTGCTTTCAAATTTAAGGGAATCATGGGCAAACTATGTTGATTTAAGACCAAGGCTTGGAACTATAGAGGTAAATCCGCAGTTTGCTACAATCATAGCGCCTACACAGATGACTACACTAGTAACTCTCGAGACTAAGATTGGTGAAAATGAAGGTATGAGTAATTTCTGTATTCCAGCTTTAACTTTGGACCCTATCATTGGAAAACTTACTCCTACATATTGGTTTTCTTCATATAGAAAAGGAAAAGGATCAGAATATTTTATTTATTTGAAAAAAAGAATCGAGGATATACCTTTAACTATAAAAGCCGAATTAGGTTCTACAAAGATTAGATTTGGTGATGTATTAGATTTAAAAGTTGATGATATTGTAGCTTTTCATAATGTAAAAGTGACCGATGATATAAATATAAAAGTTGGAAATCATACAAAATTTCTTGGAAGACCTGGTATTTTTGATTCCAAGCTATCTGTCCAAATAACAAAAGTCCTTGAATCTCCAACTTTTGAAGATATATTATCCGAGGAGGAAGATAATGGGTGATGGTGCTCTTTCTCAAAGTGAAATAGATGCTCTTTTGCAAGGTACCGATAGTTTTCTAGATATGTCTTCTGGTGGTCCAGAATCTTCTGCATTAAATGAAAATGATATCGCTACATTAAAAGAAATTTTAACAGCTATAATTGATGCACAAAGCACTACTTTGAAGATTTCTACAAATAGTGATGTTCAAATTTCTAACCCTAAAATTGATATTATCTCAAAAGATGGTCTTGCTACTTTATTACCATTTCCAGTATTGCAGGTAAGTTTACCATTTGAAGATGAATTACCTGGATTTAATTCTTATATCTATAAAGTGTCTGATGCCCTTTTACTTGGTTCTAAAATGATGGGACAGGAAAGTAAAGAACTAACCGAAATGATTTCTTCAGCAGTTTCCGAAGCTACTTCTCAAATAATTGGTTCATCTATTACTTATTTTTCAAATACTTTTAAGATACATATCAATACTGGTTCACCACAACATCTACAGGCAAATACATTTTCAGATTTAGTATTACCTTCTGACGATGTAATCGTATTTATTACTTACAATTTTAAAATTGATAGAACTGTAACAACTTTATACCATGTTATTTCTCTTTCAATAGCTCAAGTTTTATCAAGCTTGAAACAGGGAACTAAACCATCAGCAAGACAACAGGAAAGAGTTGAAGCAGTTAAAAGTTATGAAATGCCTTCTGAAGCTAAAACAAAGGCTACAAGAACATATCAACCAGCTGCTTTTTCAAAACTTGAACCAGTTCTTTCAGATGAAGAAAATAAAAACATCTCATTACTTTTAGATGTTGAAATGGAAGTTACTGTTGAACTTGGTAAAACCCAAAAGACGATAAAAGAAATCCTATCTATGGGTGAAGGTACTATTATAACACTTAATAGATTGGCAGGTGAAACTCTTGATGTTCTTGTTAATGGTAAACCTATAGCAAAAGGTGAAGCGATAGTTATAGAAGAATATTTTGGTGTAAGAATAACAGAGATTTTAAGTAAAGAGGCGAGAATATCTTCTCTCAAATAAAATTATATGGAAAAAATTTTAAAAATTTTTACAAAAAAAAAATTGTTTTTTATAATATTAGTTCTATTAATTTTTGTCTTCTGTACTCAAATATTTAGCCAAGATAACGGGAAAAATGCCCCCCAAGAACAAAACATTGATGTAATAAATAAAAATCTTTCTGATCAAAATACTGTTACTGAAAAAAAAGATTCAAATTCAATTGCTTCTTTCTTTTTAAGAACCCTGATAGTATTAATAATTTTGGTTGTAATCTACTTCTTCATTAAATATAGATTTTCAAAATCTGTAGAAAATAAATTAACAGATAAAAATTTTTCAATTTTATTGAAACAACAGATTTCTAAAAATATCTCTTTAGCTGTGTTGGAATTTTTCGGATCCTATTATATAATTTCAATAGGTAATGATATTAACATTTTGGAAAAAATTGAAAATCAAGAAACTATCGATGCAATTAAATTGGAAGCTGGAAAGGAGCAACCAAAAAAAACTTTTTTAGAATATCTAGGATTTTCTGCTACTAAAAGTGAAAATTCTAATGTGATTTTAAAATTCAACCAATTAAAAGAAAAGATGAATAACATAAAAAAAGGCAACAGAGAATGAGTGATAATGTTCGATTTCAGATTTCCAGATATAATCCAAATGCTGTAATAATGATCAGTGGAGATATCAATAATAAATCATTTTTTATAATACAAGAAGGATCTGTTAGGCTTTCAAGTCCTCTATCAAAGATTATTGATGATATAGATACTGATCTAGTAAAAGGGGATTTTTTTGGCGTAGAATCTTGTATGGCAAATTTACCAAGGATAGAAGGAGCAATAGCTACTTCTCCAACCACAATTATTTCAATTCAAAGAGAACAATTTTCAGCACTTATACAAAGGTCCCCAACTATACCTATAAAGATAATTAAATCATTCTCTGAAAAGTTAAGAAAATATGATCATTTCATAGCCTCTTTATCATTAAAAGCAATTAATCAATCTAATATTAATGAAGAAGATACAATCTATTGTAATGCTAAATACTATGAACAACATTCGAAATTTCCTTTCGCTTATAAAATCTATTTAACTTATTTAAAGCATTACCCTAGTGGGAAATATTCAAATGAAGTCAAACAAAAAGCGGTAAACCTTAAACCATATATAGAAAATGTTCCTTTGGAGATAAAAGCAAATGGCTTAAATGCTAATGTTCCGAAAGATTTTCTATTGTTTGTAGAAGGTGAACCTGGAGATAGACTCTTTATCATTCAAAAAGGGAAAGTAAATATTACCAAAATAATGAATGATAAAGAGATACTTATAGCTGTATTAAAAGAAGGTGATATTTTCGGAGAGATGGCACTTCTAGAAAATAAACCAAGAACCGCAAATGCAATTACGGCAGAGGATTGCTCCTTTTTAATTGTAGAAAGGAAAAATTTCGATGCTATGGTTACAAGTCAACCGAGTTTAACAACTAAATTAATCACATTATTATCTGAAAGATCCTGGGTAGCATATAGACAACTTGAAAATTCATTGTTAGCTGAACCTATAGCAAAAATGTGGGATACTTTACTAATTCAACTTCAGAAGAATAGAGTTCTACCTCAAGATAATGCTAGTTTTACTTTCCCTTTTTCATTTGTTGGTCTTGTAAAGATGGTTGGACTTCCAGAACATGAAGCTCCAAGATATAAAACTGAATTTTTGCAAACAAAAAAATTCGAAGAGTATGAAGATAAAATCGTATGTAAGAATACGATGTTAATACAAAATCAGGTTGAATTTTATCAAAAAATGCTTTTGCGAAAAGAAAAGATTCAAAAATTTAAAGAAGAAACTTAAAGAAAAGGAGAAGTTGTTTTGTCATCTTTATTAGATCCTCGAAAAGTTCAAAAAGATTTAGTTATTCCGAAAGGCGCATTAATTTTCTCTTTTGAAGAAAATTTCAATAAATTAAATATGCTTGAATCTGGTTCGGTACAGCTATTTATTCAGATCGATAGTTCTAAGACCGAAAGATCCATTTGCATAGCAAAAGCAAAAAGACTTATATACCCATACACCTTATTTTTAGAAAATAAAATCCCTATTAAATTAATATCATCAGAAGAATCAGTTATAAATTCTTACCCATTTTTACAACATCCCATCTCATTTTTTTCTCAAAACTTTCAAATGGGCAAATCAATTATGGTCTCCATCTTATCTGACTTTAATGAACTTTTAAATCAATATAAATTGTTTTGTAATTATTGTATAAGTGTTGAAAAGCTTTACGATAATATCATCCTATATCTTTCTCTGTCTAGAATATATCAAAATCTAGTCATTTATTCTGAAGATTCTTTCAATATCTATAAAATTGCGAAAGAATATGAAACTTTATTTAATGAAAACAATGGTTTTTTCCCAGGACCAGATAATTTTACCTTTTTTGAAACGGACAATTCTAAATTCATAGGTAAAAAATACGAATTTATTTTAGATAAAGATTTGATAGATCAAACAATATTAAATCTTGGCTTAAGTTTTAGAAAGATAGATAATGAAGTTCAAAATAATATTTTTAAACAAAATCCAGATTTACCATATTCTATATGTAAATTAAGCAGTAAACAGGTAAATAACCTTATCATTTTGTTTAAAGAAAAGATAAAGCTTCTGGATTCAAAACTTGATAGACTCTTTTCAAATCAAAACAATTTGTTTTATATTTTATTAAAAGGAATTCAAGATAAATTTGGTAAAGAAAAGACAAAAGCATTTTTTGATTACCTTTATAAATACTATGAAAATTTCAGTGAAAGATATAAAGATCTTTTTCAACTAATATCACTTCCATTCAATCTTAATATAAAAGGCGATTTACTTTATCTTACTGAAAAGAAAGAAAAGAAGGTTGAACCTCAAATAACTAAGAAAGAAGCTAGTTCAGTAGATTCAATTATATCAGATATTTTAGAAGATAATAAAAGTGAAAGTTTTTCACTTGATTCAATAATATTGAAAGAACAAAAACCTACAACTTCTACTCAATCTAAAATTTTCAATGAATTATGTCATTTCGGGAAGATTAAAGAAGACGATTCAAAGCTTTTAGGTAAGGCTCTTGATGCTTTTGTAAAGTTATCAGACAAGTTAGCAGATAATGAAACAGTAAGAAAGATTCATAAGGCAATAAAGACAGTATATTTTAAGTTTTATCAATCTATTTTTTTAAGATACATTGAAGAGAAGAATCCTCCAAAAATAGCTGAGAGATTCCTGAAATTTGGGATTATCGACGAGAGACTCGTAAGTCCAGAAGATATGAACAGCATCATGGAGTTTTTAGATAATTCTAAAAATGATTATGAGATATATAACCCTATTGAATGGTTTACTTTAATATATAATGAAAAGATTGAACCATCGATTGATGAACTTGGGCAAAGCTATGCTGATATGGAAAGGGAGGAAGCAAAAAGATATAAAAAAAGTGAAGATTCCGATCTTCCAACTAATCTTAGGAAATTGAAATTTGAAATAGAATCTTTTTATCAGGTAGCATATAGAATATTGACTTCTTCTCCGTTGACTGCTATCCCAATCTTTTTTTCTGAAAATTTAAGGGGAGGCTTAAAAGATTCGATTTTATCAAAAGAAAAAATTGCAAACGAATTTAATCAGATAAGAGATCTAGATTATACCCTTTTTTTTAGAGAAGCCATATATACTCAAGGGGATACCTATGATATTTATAAAAAAGAAATCCTTCCCTATATAATTATATTACCAGGAATTGGTGATAGAGTCATAATGTGGCAGGATTGTGGTTCAAATAAATACATGCCTGCAAGATTTGTCTTTCCAGCAGTTTTTACTGGTTCTGATTTAAGCAAATCAATAGCTCAAGCATGTGCTACATTTAGATGGGAGAGCAATAAAACAATGAAGGGGCCTGGTTGGGCAGATGCTACTTCGGGAGGGATAACAGGACAATATCTTGATTATTTACAGAGTTACCAAAAGAGCAATGAGCTTTCGATGGAAGCAAAGCAACAACTTAGGGAATCTTTGAGTAAATTCAGAACAGACAGGGAAAAATTTGCAAATGATTATATCCAATGGATTTTCTTTGAATCACAGGGAATATTAAAATTGAATCTTCTTTTGAGAAGAATCTTTATTTTTGAAATTCCATTTAAAAAAGATATTCTACTTAAATTGCAAAGACTTCCAGCCTATGAAAAACTTGTAACTACATTTATAAACAAGAGAAAGATAGAACTTAAAACAAGTATCTCAAGATATAGAAAGTTTGAAGATGAAGAAGGAATTCTGCCTCCTGAAATACAAAAACATATGGAAATGCTTAAAACATAAATCTAATTTTCTATAAATTTCTATAAAGAGTTATTTTTTTAAAATAAACTAATTTTTTCTAAAATTTTTTTTTAATAAAATTTCTTTTCAACTAAAACTTAAAAATAACTAAAGATATCCATTAAAAATTTACTAAAAACTCTTATTGTTTTCCTTTTAATTATTTAGCCGATATTTAAAAGAAAAGAAACCAGTTGAAATTTATTATAATAGTTCTATTTAATATATATAGATTAATAGATATAGATTTGGTTTAAAAAATCTTTTAGTCAAGGAGGGCTAAAAAGATGGGTAAATTAACAATAAATAATCTTACTAATTCTGGAATTGATGTTCAAAACTATATAGAACAACTTATCAAAATAAAATCCCAACCTATCGAAAATTTAAAAACTCAAAATGATTCTTATAGCAATAAAATTAAAAAACTAAATGAACTTCTCGATTTAATGAAAAAACTTCAGGATGCTTCTAAATCTCTGTTTGATTATAGATCACCTTTCGATGAAATGGTTGCGAAATCTTCAAATGAAGAATATTTTACTGCTATAGCATCTAGAGGAGTTGATATTGCAAAGAGAAGAATAGAAATTTTGCAAACTGCTAAAAGTTATAGAATTGCCAGCGATCCAATAGCTGTAGATACTAAAATAGGAAAGGTAAATTTCAGTATTCAGGTTGGTGACTCTATAAGAAGAATATCATTTGAAGGTGGAAGTATCATTGACTTAGTAAATGCAATAAAGGAACAGGCAAAAGATATCGTAAATGTAAATCTAACTTATAAGGATAAAGATACCGTTTATGTCTCTTTCGAAGCTAAAAAGGAAGGGGTAAATAGTAATATTGTATTTTCCGAAGAGATTCAACCAATATTTGAGCAGCTAGGGATATTAATAAAATCTCAAAAGTCTGAATCCACTCTTTTGAAGGTAAATTCAATTTTATTGGATTCAGGTAAACAAAATAAGGTTGATATCCCACAATCTATAAAAGGGCAAAAATTATTTGTAACATTTAATGTTCAAAAAAAGGAGTTTACTTTACCAAGTCCGACTCAAGTTCAAGTTCCAGAAGAAACTGGCTCTGGAACTCCTATAACTATAGATCCTCAAACAGTATATCCCGATCCAGTAAACGCAAGCCAGATAATAGATACATCTAATGTTTCAAATCAACCTATGCAGGTAAAAGTGATAGGAAGTGATGGTGAGAAAATAATAGAGATCAATTCTTCTACTCAAAATTTTACAATAGATAAGGATCAACTAGGAATAGGTGAGATAAAATCCATTGAATTTGTTAATAGCTCTAGCAATAGTTATACAATAAGTGATTTTACTGTAAAAAGCGTTCAGGAAAAGGAAGGTTTTGTTGCAAAAAATGTTATTTCAGAAGGTAGAAATGCAATAATAACTGTAGATGGAATTAGAATTGAAAAAGAATCAAATGTCATAGATGATGTTATTAAGGGTGTGACTTTAACCTTAAAAAAAGAAACTAAAGGAGAAGAAACATTATCTATTGAACCTAATACTGATTTTATGAAAGAAAAAATAATAGAGTGGGTAGGACATTACAACAATATGATTGATTTTATTGTTAATGAAACCAAGATCAATAGAGAAGGTGGAGAAAACGGAACGTTTGCTGGAGATACATCCTTTATGATGCTTCACAATACTATTCAGAGATTTATGCAATCTACTTATGGAGAAGGTCCATATAGGATGCTTGCACAACTCGGCATTTCAACTGGTAAACCAGGAAATACTCCAGCTCAAAAAGGTGGATATCTTGAGATAGATGAAGCTATGCTTGATAAGGCTTTAAAAGAAAATCCTTCAAAAGTCAAAGAATTTTTTGGTTTTGATTCTGATGGAGATAGAATTCCGGATAATGGTATTGGTCAGAGGATTTTCGATTACTTAAAAGGGATGACAAATTTTTCAGATGGAACTATCAAAAAGAGAACAGATTACTTTTCAACTTTGATTACTGGAAATCAAAAGAGAATAGAAACCTTAAATCGGCAGTTAGAGATTTATAGAGATAACTTGATATACAAATTTGCTGTCATGGAAAATCTTATCTCAAAACTTAAAAGTGATGGAAATTATATCTCAACTTATTTAGGGAATCAAAATGCAAATAGCAACAAATAAAATAAAAAATACTTTTATATTAATAACAACAGTATGTTTATTTATTTTTTTCTTCTCCTGTTCACAAGAGAATATGGAGCTTTTAAAGGCAAACAGATTGGCTTCAAGTGTACAACTTGAACCAAGACTTCAAGCTTATGAAATCTATCTTAGGTATGCTTCTGTAAGTCCACAGGCAAGAGAAGGTTTGCTTTCAGTATGCAAAAGCATTGGTATTTCTTATACTATAAATAGAGAGTTTAGGGAAGGTATCAGATACCTTTCTCAAGCCATAGAAATGGATCCAACTCAGTATATCGCCCATTATTATATCGGTGTATGTTACGCAAATCTATGGTCAACCGAAATGAATACCGAACTAAAGGAAGATTATAAGAAAAAAGCTGTTGCCCATTACCAAAGAGCCATAGAAATAGTTCCAACTCTAACTTCTGCGCATTATGGACTTGGTTTTTTCTATTTTGAAGCTTTCAATGATTATAAAAAAGCAAAGGATGAACTTTTAGAAGTCTTAAGACTTGAACCTAAAAATGTTAGAGCTCATTTTGTTTTAGCTCAGATAGCCTATCTTGAAGGAGATTTAGCCCTTGCAAGAGACTATTATGTTAAAATACTGTCTTTGATTTCAAAAAAGGATCCAAGAAGACAGACTGTATTGGATAACATTGCACAGATCGATAGAGAACTTGGAAACAAATAAAAATAAGATTAATGGCTATAGATGAATCTACTAAAAGCAAATGATATTGAGCATATTGTAGCTTTTGGTTCCATTCCTTATGAAATCTTAACTCATCAACAAAAGGTAAGCCTTCTATCTAACTTCGATTTTGATATCAATAGAATTTTCAATGCAGATATTAAACAGATAAGATCTATTTTGAAAAAGAAGAAATCTTTTGAATTAAACTTTAAAGAATACTATATTAAAGCAAAAGAGATAATCAAAAAAAAGAATTTTTTGACGATTGATTCAAAATACTTCCCATTTGATTGTTGGAAATCTGAAGATAAATCTAACTTCAAACAATGTCAACTTTTACCATTTGTTCTTTTTTATGAAGGAAATCCTCAAATCTTAAATCAGCCTAAAATAAGTATTGTTGGTACTAGAAATCCGGATGAGATATCTATTGATTTTACCAATCATGTCGTCAGTAATCTTAGAAAGGTTGTAGTTTCTGGATTTGCAAATGGGATAGACCACTATGCCCATCTATTTGCTATTTCAAATGATATTCCAACTATTGCAGTATTTGGATGCGGTGTAAATATTATATATCCTAAAAGCAATTTGGAATTATACAAAAGATTAAATGGTAAGGAATATCTTATATTATCTGAATTCCCAAATGATACAATTCCTAAAAAATACTATTTCCCTATAAGAAATAGGATAATTGCCGCTCTTGGTGAAAAACTCTTATGCGTTCAAGCTGGGAAAAAATCTGGTGCCTTGATTACAACAAAGTATGCAAAGGAATTAAATAAAAAAATATATGTCTTTTATCCCACAGAATTAAGTGGTTTTGAAGGCAATAAAAATCTTTATCTTTCTAATGAAGCAAGCCTTTTATTCGGGGTGCATGACGGTAAATATTATGTCAAAAATCCATCATCTTTGCTAGAAAATATTGAAAAAAAGAGTCTTGATCTTGAAGAAACAATAATGGGTAAAGGATCCATAAAAAATGAATCGGATGAAGTCGAATTTCAATATAAAGACGACTCTAATGATTTTGCTTTATTTAAGGAAATATTTGACTACCCAAATAGAACACTAGAATATTATACTCAAAAAATAGGAAGAGATGTAAGAAATATCATTTTATCGTATGAAACCTTACTCAGTAAAAATTATATAAAGACAGATAAATCTAACAGGATATATCCAAATTATTCTCAAAATGTCATAAATCTTATCGCAAAATAAATTAAATTTACTTGACAAAAGAACTCGTTAATATTAAAAACTTCAAGTAATAGGATTAATACCAAAATTTTAAGGGATTTTTAATGGCAAAGGCAGATTCTAAAAAGACTAGTGAAAACAATTTAAAGACTGATAATAAAAAGAATTCAAAAAAGACCAATGAAAAAGAAGTAAAAACCAATAGTAAAAAGAATGCTAAAAAGGTCAGTGAATTAAAGAATGAAACAAAGAAAGAATCAAAGATAAATATAAAGAAAGAATCTAAACAAAAGACAAAAAAAACAATGACACAAGATAAAAGTGATGATATAAATTTAAAAAAAGATGAAGAAAGAAGTAGTACAAAAAGTTTAAACAATAAAAAGAATCTTATAATAGTCGAAAGCCCGACAAAGGTTAAAACAATATCCACCTACGTAGGTAAAGACTTTGAAGTTGTTGCTACAAAGGGACATATAAGGGATTTACCTAAATATAGTCTTGCAATAGATATCAAAAATTCATTTGAACCAAAATATGAGACACCTAAAGAGAAGAAAGAGACTATAGATAAACTTGTCAATCTTTCAAAAAATAAGGAAAATATCTTTCTTGCATCGGATAATGATAGGGAAGGAGAGGCTATTGCCTATCATGTAAGTGAAATTATTAAAGAGAAAAATGACCAAAACCTTAACTTCAAAAGGATAGTGTTTAACGAAATTACAAAGCCAGCGATACTTAATGCCCTTGAAAATCCAGGTGAAATAGATATTAAAAAAGTAGATTCACAGAAGGCAAGAAGGGTTCTAGATAGACTTGTTGGTTATCAGGTTTCTCCAATCTTATGGAAAAAGGTCCTTAAAGGGTTATCGGCTGGTAGGGTTCAAACAGTTGCTTTAAGATATATTGTCGAAAGGGAAGAAGAAAGGGAAAATTTTAAACCAACTCCATACTGGCCAATTTATGCGA
>JAAZOT010000051.1 GCA_012797605.1 Spirochaetales bacterium
ACTGCAACCAGCAAAATAAGACCAATGAGTGGCTCAACTTTGACTTTACCCTTTATGTCATCTAATTTACTCACGTTTTCACCTCATTTTTTGTTTATTCGTTAATATTTGCCCTATATCTACAACTTTCTCGTTGTAACCAGCTAAAAACTCAGAAAAACCTTTAAGCTGCTTAGAAACTGACAAAACAGACTTATCTCTAAGTTCAGCTAGTGGAGGTGCAGGCAGCTTAAAGGGAGTGTTGACTAAAATGGGGCTGCCTGCTTTTTTTGGAGGTTGCAGAAACTTTGCAAAAAACGAAATTAATAAATTAAGTAATGTAACCGCTCCAATTATGAAATATGCTTCTTTTTTCAAGATTTCACGCCTCGAAAGTTTTAAGTAATATTTTATTATAAATTAATATTAAAGTAATATAAAAAGTTATCGAGGTGTGATAAAAATGTCAGTAAAAGCAGAAGATATAAAAAAATTAGGCATAGAACACGAAAGAAACCTGGTAAATCTCTTACAAGGAAAAGGATTCATGGCCGGGAGGCTTCAACAGAGTGGAGTTAGTCTTCCTGATGTAATAGCCGGCGATAGCGAATCATTTTTTGTATTTGAGGTCAAGTCTACCAAGAGCACGAACATCAAGATCTACAAAAGACAGATCTGGTCCTTGCGTAATTTCGCATATAATTTCAATGCAAAACCATATGTGGCCGTCTATTTCATTGACAGAATGCTAAACTTCTTATTTATTGAACTGAGAGATTTAAATGAGTACGATAAAATGTTTACCATCGATTACAACACAGCATGCTTAAAAGGAAGAGATTTAAACGAAATAATAAGTAATGAGATACAGAGGAAACTTATTTAATTTGTGATTTTATTCCCTTAAATTATTAACAAATTATAAATATTAGTGACCTATAACTAACCTATTGGTCATTAAAAATTAATTTGTTAAATGGGGTTTAAAATGACAAAAAAAGAGAATTTGAAACTTAAAAAACCAGAAGAATCTGTAAATTTTATTTTATGGTATTGGCCAAGACACACATCTGTTATAGAAATTGTTTTTAATGTACTACCTGAAGATGTAAAGGAAAATTTAGATTTACAAGCAATGGTGGATGGAAGTAACGATCCTGATGAAAAATTTAAAGATTTAATATCTCCTCATTATCCTGCAAGCTATAAAAGAGCCGTTGGATGGTTGTATGATGCTGAAATTAATTATGATAGTGGAAATTACAAACGTGCCAGTTACTGCTTTGGGATAGCTACCCGTTACATCATTGATACTTTTTCTGCACCACACTGTATAAGTAAAAACTCTAATAAAGACCGCAATAATTTTGAAACAGTTATTGATGATTATACACCTACAGTAAATTATATTCCTGGAGATTTAAGAATGCTCATGCAAAAAGGTGTTGACCAGGGTAAAAAAGACTGGAAAAACTGGAAAAAAAGTAAAAACCTATCAATACCCCATAGTGAAGCGGATATGGGTGCATCCGTTACTTACAGTGTAATAAAAGATATTCTTAAATCGAAATAATTAATTTTCATTTTAAACTTTTCTTTGGAATTTAATACTAATTCTCCCATAAAATTTTTTGAAAAAATACTAATAACTCATAATATAAAAAAATTTCATGGGATACCTAATTTGTGACAATTGCCATGGTTATTATGAACTTGAAGAAGGCGAATCACCTGAAGATTTTAGTTCTAAGTGTGAATGTGGTGGTAATTTAAAGTATAAAAGCTCAATTAGTTCTAACCATGAAACTGAAAGTGAAGGCAGAGATAAAGTAGCTTACGGTTACAGTCACACCGATGAAAAAAGTTTCAATTATAAAATCGTCATGATTTTTGGTATTGTCATTATTTTTGTTGGAATAATAGGCATTATCACGTTTAATATTATTGGACTTATACTAGCAGTTGCAGGATTTATAATTTTTTATAAAGGATATAACGAGGGTTACAGCTGGATTAAAGGAGATAAAGGAGAGAAAATTGTATCTTTATATCTTGAAGACCTTCCAAGTGGTTATTTTGTCTTTAATGATGTGAATATACCTAATGGTAAGGGAAACATTGATCACCTTGTAATTGGACCTACTGGAATATTTTTAATCGAAACAAAGAACTATTCTGGTTTCTTTAAGATTGATGGAGATAACTGGTCTATAGGAAATTCAAATCGTAAACTTAAGAAAAATCCAGGTACCCAAGTTAAATTAAATGCTTTAGATTTAAGTAAATTTTTAAATAAAAAATTAGGCAAAAAATTTTGGGTCTATGGTGTTGTTACTCTTTTAAATAATAATTTTAAGTTGATAAAGAAACCTAATCGATATTATGTCGTGGGTGCTGGGAATTTAACCAAATTTATCTTAAAATTTCAAAATAAAATCGATAAAAAAACCGTAAATAACATATTTAATCTAATTCAAGACTATTCTACTGAGATTTATTATAAAAAAGAAGATGTTGAATTAGAATAACTCAATTACCTTTTAATAGAACGCAGTATCAACATTGTAAAATAATCGTGCTGTTTTTCCGAAAATGTGAGATTACATTTGGGGCATAAGTACCAAGGTTCATTATCTATAGCTGATTTAATATCATAGCTTTCCATTGCACTTCTACAATTAGGGCATTCCTGATATTCTTTTTCTGTTCTCTCCATCTCAATATCCATCACGATATTTTTAGTACGTTTATACCAGTCAATAAATGCTGGTTTGGGTATAATGACTAATTCTCTGCCTCTAGGTTTTTCGAAATCCTCAAAGTCTATTTTCTCCAGTTCCCTTATGCTTGTCATGAAAATCTTTCTCCTGGAAAAAATTTTATTAGCTTTGTATTTGGTAGAGGTTGTGGGAGAGCAGGATATAAGAAAAAATATTAATAAGAGGAGTTTCTATATGATCATTTAGTTCGTTATAGGTGCCTATAACGAAGTATATGTCCGACAAAATTTTTTTCAATATGCGACCACTGGGTTATAGTAAGTTCTGTTTAGCGAAGTAAATTTTCATATATCAGATCTAATTCTAATTTAAAAAAGTACTGTTTACTGTTCAAACCCTATCTATTCAAAAAAAAATTGTTATTTACTGTCGAAAAAGACGCA
>JAAZOT010000052.1 GCA_012797605.1 Spirochaetales bacterium
CACCACCAATTCCAGCTTCTCCTTCACCAGATATCTTTAACTTGGTATTATTATCAACGCCTTTGGGAATTTTAACTTTAACATTCTTTTTATCTTTAATTACACCCTTTCCGCCACATGTATGACAGGGATGAGGATTAACTTCCCCACTTCCCTGACATCTTGGACATGTAGTTGCTATTGTAAAAAATCCTTGTCTGGATACTTGCTGACCAGTTCCTTTACATACTGGACATGTTTCCTTTGAATGACCTGGTTCTACACCACTACCATTACAGGTAGGACATGTCGAATGCTTCGATACTTCAACTGTTTTTTCTGTCCCGAATGCGGCTTCTTTCAAAGTTATGACAACTTCAAGAGCAATATCCTCTCCTCTTCTTGAACTTCTAGACCTAGATGAATTGGTTCTTCCTCTTGATGAAAAACCAGAGCCAAAAAAGGAAGAAAAAATATCTGAAAATTCAGAAAAAATATCTTCCATATTTGAAAAATTTGAAAATGGATCAAATCCTCTTGAATCTACTCCTGAGTGCCCATATGTATCGTACATTTTTCGTTTTTCATCATCACTAAGGACTTCATATGCTTCTGCAATTTCTTTAAATTTCTCTTCTGATTCTTTATCACCTTTAGTTCTATCTGGATGATATTTCATTGCAAGTTTTCTAAAGGCACTCTTTATCTCATCTTTAGTTGCATTCTTACTGACACCCAGGATTTCATAATAATCTCTTTTAGTTGTCATTTAATCATCCCAATATATCTATTGATTTTTCTTATCATCATCAACAACTTCATAGTCAGCATCAACAACGGAGTCATCTTTCTTTCCAGAATCATAATTTGAATTTGCCTGACTCTGTGAAGATGTGTTTTGATATTGAGCATTGGCATTTGCCTGTTTCGATGCTTCTTGATATATCCTTTCAGTCATTGAATAACTAGCTTTTTTAAGTTCTTCTAAAGCTGTTCTAATTTCAGCTACATTATCAGTATTCATCTTGCTTCTTAAATTTTTAATTGCTTCTTCTATTTTGCTTTTCTCATCAGAATTTATCTTATCACCATAGTCTTTTAAACTTTTCTCAATAGAATAAATCATTGAATCAGCTTCATTTTTAACTTCAATAAGTTCCTGTTTTTTTCTATCCTCTTCTTTGTGAAGTTCGGCTTCTTTAATCATCCTTTCTATTTCAGAGTCTGTCAATCCAGATTTTGCTTCTATTCTAATCTGCTGTTGTTTACCTGTAGCAAGATCTTTTGCAGAGACATGTAAAATACCATTAGCATCAATATCAAAAGTAACTTCTATTTGTGGTATTCCTCTTGGTGCTGGTGGTATACCTAAAAGGTCAAAATTACCAAGAAATTTATTATCTTTTGCCATCGGTCTTTCACCTTGAAAAACCCTAATTGTAACGGCGGTTTGATTATCTTCTGCAGTTGAAAAAATCTGAGATTTTTTAGCAGGAATAGTTGTATTCCTTTCAATAATTTTTGTAAAAACTCCACCCAAAGTCTCAATACCTAAAGACAATGGGGTAACATCAAGTAGAAGAATATCTTTAACTTCGCCTCCCAAAACACCACCTTGAATAGCTGCTCCAACTGCAACAACTTCATCTGGATTTATACCTTTATGTGGTTCTTTATTAAAAAGTTCTTTTACTATCTGTTGAACTTTAGGAATCCTAGTTGAACCGCCAACTAAAATGACTTCATCGATTTCAGATGCTGTAAGTCCAGCGTCTTTTAAGGCAGCAAGAACTGGTCCTCTTGTTCTTTCAAAAAGATCATCGCAAAGTTGTTCAAATTTTGCTCTTGTCAATTTCTTTGAAAGATGTTTAGGTCCATTTTGGTCTGCTGTAATATATGGTAGATTGATTTCTGATTCCATGGAAAGAGAAAGTTCTATTTTAGCTTTTTCTGAAGCTTCTTTTAATCTCTGTAGAGCCATTTTATCTTTATGTAAATCTATCCCTGTTTCATTTTTGAATTCAGTCATCAACCATTCCATGATTCTTTGGTCAAAATCATCTCCACCTAAATGGGTATCCCCATTTGTAGATTTTACTTCGAATACACCATCACCGATTTCAAGAATAGAAATATCAAAAGTACCACCACCTAAATCATATACAGCAATTTTTTCATTTTTCTTTTTATCAAGTCCATATGCTAAAGCAGCAGCAGTAGGTTCATTAATAATTCTTTCAACATTAAGACCAGCAATTTTACCAGCATCTTTAGTTGCTTGTCTTTGAGAATCATTGAAATAAGCAGGTACTGTAATAACAGCCCTTGTTATTTCCTCTCCAAGATAATCTTCAGCTATTTTTTTCATCTTCATCAATACTTTAGCAGAAATTTCAGGTGGAGAATAAAGCTTTCCTTTAATATCTACTCTAACATCCCCATTTGGACCTTCTGTTACTTTATATGGAACTGTTTTAAGTTCTGAAGTAACTTCACTATACTTTCTACCCATAAATCTTTTGATAGAAAAAATCGTATTTTCTGGATTTGTTATCATTTGGTTTTTTGCAGGTTGTCCTACTAGAATTTCGCCATTATCTAAAAATCCTACTACTGAAGGGGTGGTTCTCATACCTTGTTCATTTATAATTACAATTGGTTCACCTCCTTCCATTATTGCTACACAAGAATTGGTTGTTCCAAGATCGATTCCAATGATTTTGTTACCCATATCTTACTCCTTAAATTTTTTAATTTTTATTTATTAATATTTTCTATTTCTTCATCTGATGATGAACTTCTTTCATCAATTAGATTTTCATTATTTTTTTCTACCTTTTCATCATTCTTCTCATTATCGCTTTTTTTTGTTTTATCTATACCTTTTCTAACTACAACCTTTGCCGATCGTAAGACCCTTGAATCAATTTTATAACCAGGTTGAAGTATTTTATCTACTAGCATCCCTTCCGCATTGTTATCTTCTATAACAGATAAGGCTTCATGGAAATGTGGATCAAATACTACTTTTTCATCTTTTATCTTTTCAAGATAATATTTCTTTTCCAATATATTATGGAAAGATTTAATAACCATATTCAAACCATCAAAAAAGTTAGATTTTTTTAGATCATCAGAAGCAGATTCTATTGCCCTATCTAAATCATCAAGTACTGGAAGTAAATCTGTAATCAATCTTTGATTAGAAAATTTAACCATATCTTTTTGCTCTTCTCTAACTCTTTTTTTGTAATTTTCAAAATCTGCTTTTATTCGTATTAAAAGATCTTTTGTTTCTTCATTTTCTTTTTTAAGCTTTTCAATCATCTCATTCTTTTCCTCTATCGTTTGTTTAAGTATTAGAAGTTCTTCAATAGCATTATCTTGAATCTCTTCACTCAACTTTTCTTTAGAAATATCATTATTCTCTTTAATTGATTCATTAAATGTTTCATTAGAATTTTCAACATTCTTATTTACATCAGACATGAAACTCCTCTCTTAGTTAAATATAATCAAATATAATATACATAAATTTAGGAATATTAGTCAAGTAATTATTTAATTTTTAGTTTAGAAAAAAGGTAATTTTTTGAAACTTGCTTTTTTAATAAAATATCGATTTTAAAATTTTATTAATTTTGAAATTATTATGAGAAATCTTAATGAAAATATAAAAAATAGAAAATTATATATTAAATATCAAATTAAAAAAGGCTATCCTTAGATAGATAGCCTTTTTTTAAAAATAAATAAAAAAATCGACAGTTAATTATCAAAAAATAGTTCCTAGTTAAAAACTATTAGTAAATGTAGAATTAATCAATATGAGTATATTCACCACCTCCAGCTTTTGAATATTCTTCGATATAAACTTCTTTTTTCTTTAATGAAGCTAATATAGAGATAAATGCTTCAATAATCATCCAAACAGCGATAATTAAGGTTATAGTAGTAATTCCTGCAAGTAAATAATTCTTTTGTGCAATATATTTTAACATATTTAAAATACTGGCCCAAATAGTAATCGTTAACATAAAAAGCATAGGTATCAAAGTAGGAAGTACGATCTTTTTCTTCTTTGCAAGATAAACTGTTGCAATAAGTAAAGCTAAACCAGCCAATAACTGATTTAAAGCTCCAAATACTGGCCATAATTTCATTGCACCTTTCCCATCTGGAGAGATCATGCAAAGTGCAAAAGCCAAAAGAACAACAATACCTGTTGTGAAATATCTGTTTTTAAAAGGTCCAACAGGTTTATTATCCTTACCTTTTGTAAGTTCTTCAAGTCCAAATCTTTGCATTCTAATAGCAGAATCAAGTGTTGTGCCAGCAAAAGACACGACAAAGATAGCCATTAAGGTTCTACCGAGTTCAAGAGGAATACCTACTGCCTTCATAAGATTTGCAGCTCCTTCAACTATAGCTTTCAATTGAGCTGCAAGACCAGCTCCTGCTGTAGTCGAATATTCAGCATAGTATTTCAAATAGCCATCTTTACCAGCACCATACATACCTATACCAGCTGTTACTGCTATTATAACCAATATAGCCAAAGCACCTTCAAGAAGCATTCCACCATATCCTATATATTGAGCATCACTTTCTTTATCAAGCTGCTTTACTGTAGTACCTGAAGATGCCAAACTATGAAAACCACTTATAGCTCCACAAGCAATCGTTACAAAAAGTATTGGCCATAGTGATGGAGCACCAATTGCATGATGAATTGCAGGAGCTACAACTTTTGGATGTCCCACAATAGTTCCTAAAAACAAAACAGCCATTAAAACAATTAACTCATGCGAGTTTATATAATCTCTTGGCTGTAAAAGAGTTTGCACTGGTAAAGTTGAAGCAAAATAGCCATAAATCAAAAGGATAACTATCCAGATGACAACAGGAGAAATCGAACCAATTGCAGGAATTGTTACTGGTACAAATATACCTAGCACTGCAAATGCATAGAGTAGAATTACACCAATAATAGAGTATAAAGTATCAGATTTATTTCTTTTATAGACCATATAACCTATCCAAATAGCAATAGGTATTTCCATCCATATTGATATTACACTCTGAGGATACATATTAAACAAAATACCCATAATCATTGAAAATACAGCAATAACTAACCAAAGCAAGAATTGGATAAGAATCAAAAATATTATACCTACTCTATTGGATACAAGTCCTCTTGTCATTTCGCCGATAGTTTTTCCACCATGTCTTGAAGAAATAATTAAAGAGGTAAAATCTTGAACCCCACCTGCGATAATAGGTCCTAAAAATACCCATAAAAATGCAGGTAACCAACCCCAAATTACACCTATAGCTGGACATACTATAGGACCTGTTCCAGCAATAGTTGTAAAATGATGTCCAAGCAAGATATGTTTTTTTGTTGGTACATAATCGACATCATCTTTAAAGCTTTTTGCTGGTACTGGGTTATCATCTTTTAACCCAAAAAGCTTTTTCCCTAACCATTTTCCATAAGTATTGTAGGCTATAATATAACCCACAAAAGCAATAAGAGCTAAAACTATTGAGTTCATAATACCCCCTGTAAAATATTAAAAAAGATTACTCTTTTTCATAATAATAATATAAAATTTAAAAACCATGTCAAGTTTAAACTTTTATAAATATTTTAATTTCAAAATTTAACAACTTAAAAATATGATTCAATTTACTTGTTAGAGAATAGGATTAAATGTTTTTAATAAAAATAAGAGTGATTAGATATTAAAATGTAAACAATAATAGAAAAATAAATTTTAACAAAAATTAGGAAAAAATAATAGAACTTACTATTGAATTGTAAAATAAGAGAGATTCTTCATCTATGAAAAGCATATTATCTTTCAAATTTATCTTGTTTTTATTTAGTAATTCGTAGAGTTCATTTTTCTTAATTTCTAACAAATCAAATCCAAAGATATCTTTAAATTCTATTAGATTTAATCCCTCTATCATACGTAGTCTTAGAATTATAAATTCATTAATTCTTTTAGTATCATCAAGAATTTCATACCATCGTTTAAAATTATTCATTGATTTTAATAATAAATTAACAAATTCAGTCGAATTGCTAAAATTTTTTAAATTTTTAATATCCTTTATTTTATAAGAAAATGAGTTATTTTGCCAAGCTAAAATATATTCTTTTAGACAACTGTTTGAATATCTGATGTTTGAAAAAAAGCTATGAGATGCAGCGCCTAAGCCTATATATGGTTTTCCCAACCAGTACCTTAAATTATGTTTTGAGTAATTTTTATCTTTAGCAAAATTTGATATTTCATAATGTTCAAAACCAAATTCTGACATTTGCTTACATATATATATGTAATCTTCTGCGCTTTGCTTTTCAATATCAAATATTAAATTTTTATTTTTTGTTGAATCTGAGAAATATAATTTATTGAATAATTTTGTTCCTTCTGCAATATTTAAAATATAAAAGGAAAGATGAAGAAGAGATTTATACTTTTTAATATAATCATTTATTTTTTTTAATTGATTTTTAATATTTAAGTCTGGTAATCCAATAATAAAATCCAATGAGGCATTATCAAAATTTGATAGAACAAGATCAATTGCTCTTTTAGTCTCTATCTCATTAGCATTTCTACCGAGAAATATTAAACTTTTTTCATATAATGATTGAATTCCAAGTGAAATTCTATTGAAAGGAAACCTTTTAAATAAAGTAATCTGATTTTTATTAATAAATTGAGGATTTAACTCAATTGTTACTTCTTCAATTTCTTTATCCGGATTATTTGTAATTTTTTTTAATTTGGAAAAAAACTTTCCTAAAAAATTTTCTAAAATATTGTTATCTATAGAATTTGGAGTTCCACCACCAAAATATATCGTTTCAATTAAGCTATTATTTAATAAGGGAGTATAAAATTCCAATTCATTGATTATACAATCAAGATAATTTTCAATAATCTGGTTATTTACTCCTAATTCTGAAACAGAGTAAAAATCACAGTAATCACATTTTTTCTTACAAAATGGAAGGTGAATATAAATAGATAGATTATTTTTCATTTTTTGATAGATAAATTAAAACTTTTTATGACCTTTCCATATATTGAATCTTGATTTATTATCCCTATAAATGAAGAATCATCTAAGGAATTTTTAATTGTTGAAATACAATAATATTCATCTTTTGCAAGGTAGATGGTTTTATCTTTATTGAAAATTGTGGAAATATTTTTTAATTTTTGCACATTATTAATATATAAAGCTCCATCTTTTATTGAAATAATATCATGAGGAACCCCTAGGATTTGATAAATATTGTAAACTTCATTGGTCTTTATAAGATTAAATGATAATATTTTTATTAACTGAGAGAAAAATATCTTTTGAGTATTTGTTTTGTTTAAGTTTACTATAATATAATCCCCTCTTGTCAATTCTAAATTGATAAAAAAAAGATTAGTTTGTACAAAATAAATAGAATTTTTGTTAAGTTCTGTTATTTTATCAGTAATTTTTATAGGGCTTGCAATTGTAAAAATTATTGCCAGCAATATAGAAAAAATCAGATATTGAGATATTAACCAGATTAGTAAAGGAGTATTTCTTTTACTTTTATAGCTTTCAAAATCTCTAACATACATCGTTAAATCGACCTTCATTAAATATTAAGACATTTAATTTCTAAATTCTAATAAATAAAATTCAACAAAAAAATGAATATTTATTAAAAAAAATGAAGTATTTCTTGAGGCTTTATCTTAGATTTTATAAAATTTAAATTGTACAATACTTCAATTGTCGTTAAATATTTTTCAATAGGTAAAATCCCTATATTATTATTTTTACCAAGTATCAATTCGAAAGTTGCATTTAAAACATCCATCCAGAATTTTTTCTGTTCTGGATTTAAGGTATCAATTGTTTTATATGCTATATCAAGAGTCTCATTTTTATTATTATAAGCATATAAAATTGATTCATTTAATGCCTTTATAAAATTAATAAAATATTCATTATCTTTTTTAAGATGGTTTTCAGAAGAAATGAAAGCGCCGCCAACCATATCAGAAAAATCTTTAATCTTCCATTCGGTAATGTTATAACCATTGTTTCTTAATTGAATTGGTTCATTGTTTATATAACAAGCAACAGCGTCGACTTTTTTAGATACCAAAGATTGAATTTGAGTATAACCTATTTTAACTATTTCGACTTTATTTAATAGTTGGTATTTGTTTAAGAAAAGTAATGTCCCGATGTAGTTAGTACCATAAAAATCAGGAAGACCCAACTTTTTGCCCACCAAACTTTTAGGATCTTCATCTTTTCCAAGTTTTACAATCGATATTGGAAAGTCTTGATAGTACTGATAAAAAGCCTTTAATCCCATCTTCTTTTCAGAAGATATTATTAATTCATCTGCATCCGTAAGTGCAAAGTCTGCTTTCTCAGTCATTAAAAGGCCAAAAATATCTCTGCCAAATCCATAATCAATATTTAACTTGATTCCGTACTTTTCGAAAATCTTCTTTTCTATTCCTACATACAAAGGAGCAAATTGAACATGAGGAATGTAACCTATTAGCATAGTCATTTGATGTAAATTTTGAGAAAAGCCTATTTGATTAGTAAATAAAAATAATAAGATCAAAAAAACAATAAAACGAAACTTTAAATTTGAGAGATTAAAAAATAAATTTTTCTTAATCTTGGTTAAAAACATCTTTTCCTCCAAAAATCAATATTTTTATAATTTTAACTTTTTCTTTTGGTTATTAATTTATAAATAAATGTTGCAAACCAGAAATACAATAAACCTAAAGTTATAAGCCATATTAATCCAACAAACATAAGTTCAGTATCAAAATTGGCTTTTGCTATGAGTATTAAAGATCCAAGACCAACAGAACCAGCTTGAAATTCACCAACTACAGCTCCAATAATCGAAAGAGTTATGGATACCTTAACTCCTGCAAAAATGTAAAGTAAGGAACCTGGAAATTCAAACCGTAAAAATCTTTCTTTAAAATCTGGTTTATAAAATTTCATCAAACTACCATATTGTTTTTGAATATTAGTAAAAGCAGTTATATTGTTTATAAGCATAGGGAAAAAGATTACAATGATAGATATTATAATTTTGGGGATAATAGAAAAACCAAACCATAAAATCAAAAAAGGAACAAGAGCTATTGATGGTATTGCATTAAAAGAAATAAGATAGGGCATTACCAATTGATATATAACTTTGCTTCTACTTAAGAGGTAACCAGATATGATAGAAAATATAAAAGCAAGTAAAAATCCAGACATAGATTCTATTATTGTCTGAAATAAATGAGGAAAAATTACCCCGCTTTTAGCAGTTTCAAAGAATCTTAAAAAAAGGGATGATGGTGCTGGAAAGAAAAAGTCAGAGATATTTAATTTTTTCTTTAAAAATTCAAGAAAAAGCAAAGCAATAGTTATTTCTATTGGAATTAATAAATTAAAAATATTGTTTTTAGTTTTGGATTTTTCTTTTATATAAAGTCTGTTTTCGACAAAAGATGACTTTTTGTTTTCTTTTATTTTCCCTTTTTTTATATTATCAAGTATATTTTCTAAGTTTTTTTCGAAATTATGTTTAACTTGAAGATCAAGTTTTTCTAAATTCTTATTCAATAAACTCTTTTTATTAATTTTTTTAATTTTATTTATTACAATCTCTTCATCAGAATCCTTTTTCCATAAATCTGAAATCATATTTCTAATTTTATTCTCAGTTTCTTCTTCCTTTTTATTTAAAATAAAATAATCCACCTTCTTTTTAGTTTTTATATTATCAAAAACTTGCACTATTTGTGAAGGTTTATCAGAAAGAACATAAATCCTATTAGATAAAAAACATGCTTCTTCTATTGAATGTGTAACAAGAACAACTGATAGATTTCTTGAAAAACAGATGTTTTTAAGAAGAACATTTAGTTTTTCTCTTGTTAAAATATCAAGGGAGGAGAAAGGCTCATCTAAAATTAGTAGTTGGGGCTCTGTTATTAATGCTCTTACGATTTCTACCCTTTTTTTCATTCCTCCAGAAAGTTCAGAGGGATAAAGATACTCAACCTCTTGTAAACCAACTTCATTTAAAATTTTAAATGCTTTTATTCGATCTTCTATCAAGATCTTTTTATTTTTAATTTCAACTGGTAATAAGATATTTTGCATTACATTAAGCCAAGGAAGAAGAGAATCTTGTTGAAATACATAGGATATTTTTTCATAGGAATTTAATATATTACCAGAGTTTGGCTTTAATATTCCAGCAATTAGATTAAGTAAAGTCGTTTTTCCACAGCCAGAAGGACCTATAAAAGAGATAAATTCATTGTCTTTACAGTAGGAATTGATATTTGATAAAATAGATTCATTATTATATGAAAAAGAGAGATTTTCTATCTTTAGCATGTTCTTCTCCCATCCAGACTATACTGTCGGCTACGGAATCTCACCGTATCCACCTTAATTTAAGGGTTGTGGGCTATACCACCGGTCGGGAATTTCACCCTGCCTTGAAGAACTTATCTTCATCAACAATTTTTTATTAATTCAAAAATCAAAAAAGTCAAATCATTTTTGCAATAAGTTATTAATGGTACTTATAAAATTTGCTGGATTATCTGGTAAAATCCCTTCTATAAGTAAAGCTTCATTGTATAACAAGTCGGCATATAAAGATATTTTAGGTGAGTTTTGATCAACTTTATATGATGCTTCAAGTTTATTAAAAATAGGGTGTTCTGGATTAATCTGCAATATTTTTTCTGCTTTTGGAAAAGCTTTGCCTTCAAGTTCTGAAAGAACTTTTTCCATTTGAATAGAAAGTCCATTTTGGGAAGAAACAAGGCATGAAGCTGAGTCTTTTAAATTATTCGATAAAACTACTTTATTGATTTTACCACTTAGGTGTTTTTCTATTTGTTGTAACAGTGGTTTTAATTCTTCTTCACGAGTTTTTAAAATATCTGATTTTTCCTCTTGATTTTCTGCTCTATTCAAGGCTTTTAAATTTTTGCCTTTATAAGAAGAGATATTCATCACCATAAATTCGTCTATTTTATCGAGGAAAAATAACACTTCATATCCTTCTTCTTTTGCATTTTTTACTTGAGGATGATTTTCTAAAATTATCCTATCGATACCAGAGATATAATAAATTTCTTTTTGGTTTTCTTTCATTCTTCCGATATATTCATCTAAAGTTGTATATTTTACAGGATCATTAGTTGATTGGAAGATAAGTAAATCATGCAAGTAAGTTCTTTCTTTGATAAAATCGGTATAAATACCACTTTTGATTATTGTGCCAAATTCTTTCCACCAATTTTCATACTCTTCTCTTTTTTCTTTTAACATTGAAATTAATGTGTCAGTAATCTTTTTTTCAAGGTTTTTAGCAATAATTCTAAGTTGCCTATCATGCTGTAAAATTTCACGAGATATATTAAGAGAAAAATCAGGTGAATCAACCAATCCCTTTACAAAACGATAATGATCAGGAAGCAATTCTTTACATGATTCCATTATAAAAATATTTTTTGAATATAATCTTAAACCTTTTTCGTATTCGATAGACATCAAATCTAAGGGAGCTTTTGAAGGTATGAAAAGTAAAGCAGTATATTCTATTATACCCTCAGCTTTTGTATGAATGATTTCGATAGGTTTTATCCAATCATGAAAAGTAGTCTTATAAAATTCTTCATATTCTTCAGGTTTTATTTCCTGTCTATCTCTCATCCAAAGAGGTTTCATGGAGTTCAAAATTTTTATTTCTCTTTTTTCCTTAGGTTTTTTTTCATCTTTTTCTTGACTATCCTCATAAACAGTCATCTCCATTTTTATGGGATACCTTATAAAGTCAGAATACTTCTTTATAAGTTCCTCAATTTTCCATTCTTCTAAAAAGACACTATAATTTTCACCTTCTTCAGAATTTTTATCATCATCCCGCAAGTGCAAAATGACAGTTGTTCCTCTTAAAGGTTTATCATATTTTTCTATTGTATAACTACCGTCTCCAGTGGATTCCCAACGAACAGCTTCATCAGTAAATGCACTTTTTGTAAGCAAAACAACATTTTTAGCGACCATAAATGAAGAATAAAAACCGACTCCGAATTGTCCTATTAAATCAAGTTTTTGTAAATCATTTTGAGATTTATCCTGAATATTTAAGGATTCGAAAAAGGTTTTTGTACCAGAATGTGCGATTGTTCCAATATGCTGAATAACTTCATCATAAGTCATTCCAATACCATTATCTGTTATGGATATGGTTCTATTTTTCTTATCTAGCTTTATTTCAATAAAAAACTCTTCCTCTGGTGAAACTATCTCTGGTTTTGTCAATGATGCGAATCTAAGTTTATCTAGTGCATCAGAAGCATTAGAAATTAACTCTCTTAAAAATATCTCCTTGTGAGTATAAATAGAATGAATAACAAGATCTAATAACTGCTTAGTATAAGCTGTAAATTCTTTAACCTCTTTATTATTTGCCATAAAAACTCCTAGTAAAATTAATTTATTTTATAAATCGATATAATCTATTTTTTAAAAAATAACGAAAATCATGTTAATAGGCAATATTTAAATAAAAAAACTTTTAACGGTCAACACTAAGATTTATCTAATCTCAAAGATTTATCTAATCTATAAGATTTATCAAATTTTAAAGATTTATCTAATCTGTAAGATTTATCCAATCTAAAAAAAGAAAAATCTATTCTTTAATATAATGACATCCAATTGATTTTTTATTATGAAGTGCAGAATTTACTATAATTTGAGCCGAAATAACAGCATTTCTAAGTTCAATGATTTCTTTATTTAGTTTAGATTCTTTATAAAACTGAAAAATTCTA
>JAAZOT010000053.1 GCA_012797605.1 Spirochaetales bacterium
AATCAATTAAAATCAACCATTATAAAATCCAGTGAAAATAATATTACCGCTTCTTTCATCTATCAAAAAATAAAAAAATGGATGATCTGCAATAAAATAAAATATCTTTTTCTCAATGCTTGTAGTTACCTTTATTATACTGACTCCAGTCGCAGAAGCAGCGGTAGTTCCTTTCTCATCTATCTTTAAGTATGTTTTTTGAAAAACTTTATCTATTTTAAATAGTTCCTCATTTATTCCCTTTATTTCTTTGTTGAATAAAGGATAAAAGTCTAAAGAAGGATTAAAAATACTTATTAAACCAGACTTTTGTAAAATATCATTTAATTCATATTTATATTCACAACTTATCTTTGGAAACTTAACATAACCTTCTAAAGGCTGCATCTTTTCCAAAATTCTAATATAATCTTTGCTAAAAATTAAATTTAATGTCTCTTTTGTTTTTCTTAATTCTTTTGGGAGAAATATAATCAAAGAGTTTTTGAATTTATCATAAGGTAATCTTACCACCTGTATAGAATCATCTTCATAGTAAAGAAGTTTTTTAGGTGAACTGAAATTCATAAAATCGATTTTAACTTTTTTATCATCTAGTGTTGTAAATTCGTCTGTTTTAGTATTTTTAATATCAAAAGGAGTAGCCCAATTTTCATGGAAATATAGAGCATTTAAAAGAATTGCTATCGTATCTTTATTTATGATTCTCTTATCAAAAAGACTTTTTATCTTATTTTCAGTTTTTTTTGATACCCATTTTTCAATAAGCTTAAAACCAGATTCTTTTAAAAGATCCTCCTCAAAGATATCCATATAGTAATATTTTTTTGCAATTGTTAAAAAATCTTCTGATATAAGTTTCAATCCTTTTAAGTTTACATCTTTATATAAATCACTTCCCTTATTAAGCCAAAAAGAGTTACCAAATTTTAGGCTTACTACCTTATCATCTAAGATTTTTTGTAATACCATTTTATAGTAGTTGTTTATGGCATCAATATTGAAAGATTCATAAAATAAAAATCTTTTTAATTCTTTTAAGCTCTGTCCTGAAATTCCATTTAACAAGTAACTAAATAAAACTTGAATACCAAAAGGAGAATAAAATATACTTTCATTATTCTTATAGTCTATCAGATTTTCTAATAAAAACTTATTAAAATCAATATTGGAACTGAATATCTTGAAATCAAGTGAACTTTTATCTTCCAATATTTTTTTAAAATTTTGCATATCTTGATATTTATCATTGTTATAAAATGAAAAACTAGATAATGATAAAATTAAAATAAAACAAAGGGTAAAAAATAATTTCCCCATAGATTTTTTATTCATTTTTCCCTCTTTAAATAAAGTACTTAAAAACAAGAGAAATATAATATTCGTCAAAATTCAATATAGTAGCCCAATTTTTTCGTCAATCTTATATGTTTTTATCTTGGTATTGAAAAGCTGTGAAATTTTTTCATCATTAATGTTTTCTCTTTGCTCTAAAAAACAAAGATTACCTTCTTTCATACCACAAATTTTTTTTGAGTAAGAAAATGCAAGTTGAAGGTCATGAGAAATAACGACAATCGTTTTTCCTTCTTCTTTGTTTAAGTAAGATAAAATCTCATAAAATTCCTTTTTATGAGAAATATCTAAAAAAGAATCAGGTTCATCAAGAAGAAGGATACTGCTTTCACTTACAAGAGCTTGTGCTAGCATTACTCTTCTTTGTTCACCACCAGAAAGATTTGAAAAATTTTTATCTTTAATATTTTTTATATCGAGTTTTTCAAGATAGGATAAAGCTATATCATAGTCTTTACCGCTATAATCCTCAAATACGACTTTGTATGGATATCTTCCCATAACAACATAATCGATGACTTTGAAATTTATATCTAATGGTATCTTTTGCGGAAGATATGAAACTAGTTTTGCAATCTCTTTTCTTTTCCAGTTTTTTAATTCTTTTCCTTTTAAATAAATCAAACCTTCGTTTGGTGAAAATTCTTTTGTTATAAGTTTAAAAATAGTTGTTTTCCCACTCCCATTTGGTCCGATTATTGAAAGGAAATCTTTCTCCTCCATCGATAGATTGAAATTTTTAAACAAGAATCTTTCTTCACCAGGATACGAAAAAGAAAGGTCTTTAATTAAAAGAAAAGTAGTTGTTGGATTTTTCATAATTTTAATTTTTATATTTTTATTCAATATTTGACAAATATAAGAATTGGTCTTTTACTTTTGAAAATATTTAACCAATTGAATATTTAGTTTTATTTTTAAAAAGTCAAATTAAGAAAAGATAGAAATTTATTTAGAGGAAAAAATGAAGAAAATCAATCAACAAGAATTTTTAGATAAAGTTTCGGAAGTAGCTTTCATGGTTGAAAAAGAAAAAAATAACCTTATTGAGAACCTTTACAAAACTCATCCAGCTGCGCAGTATTTTTTTGAATCATTAAAAACATTATCTTTTCATGAACCAACAGAAGATATTTTTGATAAGATTCTAACCTCAGCTGAAAACGCAATCCTAGCCTTTTTCCTCATTGCAAAAGAAAACCCTTTGATTAAATCTATAACTATTGAGCAATATGAAAAATCATTAAATAAAAATAAGGACGATTTTTCAAACATTGCAGAAAACGATACAATCAATAAACAGATGATTGAAAGTTTTTTACTAAAATCATCGCAACCTGCTATTTATACACTACTTTATCTTACTTTCCCTCAGGTCGCTCAAAATGATTGGGATAAAAGCATTGCCTTTTTAGTATTTTTAAGGGTAAAATCCTTTATAGATTGTATGTCGTTATCTTACTAGATTTTTTTCTTTATTAATTGAGTATTTTTAATTTATTAGGTAAGGTTTTTAATATTTGTATGTAAGATTTTTAATATTTTTAAGTAAGTTTTTTTAGTTTTTTAGTATTTTTAGCAAGATTTTCGCTATTTTAATTTAGATTTTTAGTATTTGTAAGTAAAATTTTAAACATTTTGAGTTAGCTTTTCCAAATTTTTAATGAAACTAAAAAAATAAATATCTAAATATGGGGGATAGTCATGACTTGGTATAGTGAAGATTTTATTAAAAAAATACCTAAAACAGATTTACACCTTCACCTTGATGGATCCTTGAGGATTCCCACTCTTATTGAACTAGCTAAACAACATAAGGTTGATCTGCCTTCATATACAGAGGAAGGGTTAAGAAATCTTGTTTTTAAGAAATCTTATAACAATCTTGATGAATATTTAAAAGGCTTTGCCTATACTTGTGCTGTTATGCGTGATGAAGAATCAATAGAAAGGATATCGTACGAACTAGCTCTTGACTGCTTCGAAGAGGGAGTAAGATATATAGAGGTTCGTTTTGCACCACAACTTTTGATGACAGATAGTCTTGGATTTGAAGAGATTGTAAGAGCTGCAGATAAAGGATTAAAAAGAGCAAGAGATGAAATAAATAAAAAAATTCCATCAGATGAACCAGAGTTCGATTTTGGAATAATCATATGTGCTATGAGGTATTGTAATGAAAATTTTTCTCCATTTTATAGACAATTTTTTAACCTTTTAAAGTTTTCAAATCCAAAAGAGAAGATAATACTTGCTTCGCTTGAAGCAGCAAAGGCAGCTGTCTATCTTAGGAAAAATACCGATATCCAAGTCGTTGGTTTTGATATTGCTGGAAGTGAATATGGAAATCCAGCAGATAGACATACTGAAAGTTATAAATATATCCATGAAAACTTCTTGCACAAAACAGTTCATGCAGGTGAAGCCTTCGGACCAGAATCAATATTTTTAGCGATTACCGCTTTGCATGCAGATAGAATAGGTCATGGACTTTTCTTGTTTGATGAATCGATGATTACTTCTGAAGAGATTTTAGATAAGAAAAAATATATCGAAGATCTTGTCAACTACATTGCAGATAGAAGAATTACAATAGAAGTCTGTCTTTCAAGTAATCTACAAACAGTTCCCAAGATAGATCATATAAGTAAACACTCATTAAAGAAGATGCTTGAAAATAAGCTTTCAGTGACTTTCTGCACAGATAACAGGCTTGTTTCATCAACCACTGTGTCAAATGAATTGAAACTTGCCCTCGATAATTTCCCTATATATCAGCGTCAACTTAAGGATATAATTATTTATGGATTCAAAAGATCCTTTTATTATCAACCATACACGAAAAAAAGAGAATATGTAAGAAAGGTAATAAATTATTATGAAAAAATAGAAAAAAGCATGATTGGTTAGGGAAAAAGATTGTAGAACTCAACCCATTAATTTTAATCATCACATTTTTAATTAAGACTTTTTAAGGGCGAATATAGATAAGAAACCTTACTATTATTTTTTATATTCAAATATTTGAATCCAATTTATCTTATTCTCCATATCCTCATAACCAAGTTGTCCATAGTAGTTGTTTCCAGCGCCCCATACAGTCCTATCATTTTTTATTAAAAGGCAGTGTCCCTCGCCTGGTGAAGCAAAAACTACATTATCCATGATTTTTATAAAAACATTTGAATTTTTTGTAGATTGAATGCCAAATTGCCCGTATTCATTGTAACCAGTAGCCCATAATGAACCATCATTTTTTATTATTAAGGTTTGGTCTTTTCCTGCAAAAATAGATGAAACATCAATTAATACTTTTGTAAAATTTTTAATATTTTGAAAATTTCCAGTTCCAAGTTGGCCAAACTGGTTAAAACCAGTTACCCAAACGGAACCATCATTTTTTAAAATAACACTGTGAAATCTTCCACAACTTATGGCTTTAACATTAGAGGCAACTACAATAAACTTATTGGTTTGAATTATATCTGAGTTTCCTAGTTGTCCACTATCATTATTCCCAGAAGCCAACAAGGTCCCATCCCATTTTAATACTAAAGTATGTGAAAGCCCAGAACTGACATTAGCTACATTATCCAACACTTTTACAAATTCATGCCTCTGTGCATAATCGCCAGTTCCAAGTTCACCATGAGAGTTATTTCCAGTTGCCCAAAGACTCCCATCTTTTTTAATAGCAAAACTGGTATATAATCCAGCAGATATTTTTGAAACATCAGATAAAACTTTGACAAATTCAAGTTGATCATCCACATAACCATACCCAGTTTGTCCAAAATAATTATTGCCAGCAGCCCATAGTGATCCATCCTTTTTTAACACAAGCGAATGATAACCACCAGCCGAAATATCAGCGACATCTTCCATTACTTTAGTAAGGATAAATCTATCTGTTTTATCTTTTGTTCCAAGAGCTCCATGGAAGTTGTAACCAGATACAAGCAAAGTCCCATCATTTTTCAATATAAGTGTATGTCTTAATCCACAAGAAACTTTTAATGCATAAATTTCAACCATTCTTACCTTATGAATAGTTTTAGATAAGGTTAAAAATAAAATCAAAGATAATACCATTAATAGGAAAATAAATATAAAAAGATATGTTTTCTTCATTTTGTTTTCTCTAAATTAATTTAATTATTAATTTTTTTTATATAAAAAATAGTAATTATATTTTTTTCTTATTAAAGTGTTTTTTATTGGAAGATTTGCAATCAAAAAGGATATTTATTGTTTTATTATGAAAGTCTTTACAATTGTCAATATCATACTGAATACGATACCTGAAAGAATATTTGCAATTGTCTGACTCTTAAAAGTGGATGCCTTTTTTTTGTTTTTAAAAAGAGAAGCAATAGCTTCGATTAAGATATATGTGAAAACAATCATCGCTAATATTATAAGCAAGAAATCTACAGCCGTGAATTTTGTAATAATCAACTTGAATTGTTCTGTAATATAAAATACTACTGCTGTTAGTATGCCAAAGAAAAAGTCTCTATAATATTCACTAGAATCTATACTTTTAAATAAAAGAGGATAAACTAATAGAATAAAAACAAGAATCAATGTGCCTATAGAAATCCCTGCAAATGCTTGTTTAAGAAGAAAACTTTCTGTCTGAGGTATAATCTTTCCAGATTTATTTAAGATTTTATTTATAAATGGATCAAAAATCCCTGTAAAATAGTTTACTACAAAAAACAATGTAATAAGGAAGATTAAAAATAATAATAGGTATAACTTAAAATAATCTTTTTTCTTCATATCTTGTCCTTATTTATTTTAACTTAATTTAGTAGTAAATTGTTTTAACTCAATCTATATTAAATTTGTCTTTTATAATTATTATATTTTTATTTTAATTTAATAAAGCATTCGTCTATCTCAAACCAATCTTGCCTTTTCTACATAGAATTTTTATTTTTTTTTATCGAAAATTTTAATTTTTATTTAATAGGACGCAGTATTCTACCATTTCCCTTTTATTTATTATTCCAAAAGGTATTCTATCTCTGGTTCCACTATTGTTGAATTTTTAAAACCGACTTTATTTAAATTTAATTTCATTTGCTCTAAGGCTTTTGATTCACCGTGAATCAAAAATATATTTTTTAATCTATTTTTATCGTAATTACTAAGATAATCGGAAACTTCTGAATAATCTGCATGTGCCGAAAAAGAATCGAAAACTGCGAGTTCTGCATTGTTTTGATAGTATGTTCCAAAGATTTTCACCTCTTTTTCCTTTTCGAGTATCCTTCTTCCCAAAGTATTTTCAGCCATAAATCCGACGATGCATACAGCATTTTTCGGGTTCTCAATTGAATTTGCAAGATGATGTAAGACTCTTCCCGCCTCTGCCATTCCACTAGATGAGATTATAATACACCTTGTCATGTCATTTAATTTTTTAGATTCCTCAACAGTTTGAATGTATTTCAATTTATTAAAACCAAAAGGATTCTTTGAATGTTTAGTAAATGCATCTTTAGTCTCTTCATCGTAATAATCCTTATATTTTTCAAATATCTTTGTAATATTGAAAGACATCGGACTATCTACAAATATTTCCATATCTTTTGGTATCTTATTTTTATCCTCTAAAAGATGAATCAAATAAACAAGTTCCTGAGTTCTACCAATAGCAAAAGAAGGTATTATTATTTTACCACCTCTTTGATAAACTTTATTAATAAAGGTTGCAAGTTCATCTTCAAGATTTTCAAATTTTGAATGAAGCCTATCTCCATAGGTAGATTCACAGATTATATAATCAAAGTCAGAATCTACCTGTGGGTCTTTTAATATAGGCACCCCCTTCCTTCCAAGATCACCGGTAAATAGAATTCTAATTGTTTTATTATTTTTAGCTTCTATTTCAAAAACAACCTGAGAAGAACCAAGTATATGCCCTGCATCAATTAATTTAAATCTTATGCCATTTTTTAATTCTATAAATTCATTGTAATCGATTCCGTGCCACAATTTCATCACTTCTACGATATCTTCCTCTGTATATATTGGTAGAATCTCTTCAAATTCTTTGCCTTCTTTTAATGCCCTTTTCCTTAAAAATTCAATATCACTTCTTTGTATATGAGCAGAATCTTTCAACACTATTTCTGCAATTTCAGCTGTCGCATTAGTAGAATATATTGGATTTTCAAATCCATTTTTTTTCAATGTTGGGTAGTTACCGCAATGATCATAATGACCATGTGTACATATTGCAAAATCTATAGTTAATGGATTAAATGGTAGATTTTTATTTTTCCTCTCAACCTCTTTTCTTCTTCCTTGAAACATACCGCAATCTATCAAAATATTTAATCCATTAGCTGATAAAAGATGTTTAGAACCAGTAACTTCCTTTGCAGCACCATAAGATATTATTTTTATTTCCCCATTTTTTGTTTTATCCATATTTTATACCTATTTTATCCCTTTATAGTTTTTGCTTTTATTTTTAAATCTTTCAATTTTTATTTTTGATATTTTATAGTTTTTATTTTTCACTTTTTCTAATTTATTTTCTTTTTATTTTTCTAAGATCCTTCTATATTTTTTATGCTTAATTAATATTAATCCCTTCAAATGATAGGATTTTCCTTTTTAATTCCTTACCTATACCATAACCACCAAACCAACCTATTGAACCATCAGATTTGATAACTCTATGACATGGTATTATTATTAAGGTTCTGTTACTACCAACTGCAGAACCGACAGCCCTATAAGCTCTAGGTCTATCTATATTTTCTGCAATATTTTTATATGACACTACTTTACCATATGGAATTTTTATAAGTTGATTTAATACCCTTTTTTGAAATTCGGTATAAAAGGACATATCTAGTGGAACAGTAAAATTTGTATTTTGTCTTTTAAAATAACTGGTAAATTCATTCTTCAAAATTTCAAAATTAAGCTTTGACAATTCACCTACTTCTTTTGGTACACTTTTTATATTGCAAATTCTTATCCCCTTCTTTTCAAAATCCTTAATGACAACATTTTCTTCCAATAACATCTGAAATAATCCTTTTTTTGAAAAATAACAATAAAACCTTCCTATTTCAGAATTAAAAACAAATGGAACTAGAAAATATGGATCTTTTTTCTGCTTTCCCATAAGCCTACCTTCTTTAATCTAAAAATTTTCGCAAACCAAGAATTTAATCATATCATTAAGAGTAAATATTCTAAGCTCCTTTAATTTTATTATTTTTTTAATATTATTTTTTAACAAATTGTCTAAAGAGGAATTACTGAACTAATGATATAACATTTCTAAAATTAATAAATTTTTTTGTTATCATTTAAGTTTTTATGAAAGTAAATACTTGAAAAGGAAAATAAGTGGATTAAAATAATGTTGAACTTATATTTTAAAATAGGGAAACTTGTTTTAAGCCAATGGTTATTCTCTAAACTATATTTTCAATAGCCTTAGCAAATTAATTTATAAGACAAAAATTGATCTTTAAAATTTTCTTTACAATTTTTCCTTAAGTTAAAAAAATATAATAGTAAAAATATAGAGAAGGAGTTAAAATGGAACTTAAAGTTGCAAAATCAAAAGATTTTATCTATCTTCATTCAAATATGGCAAATAGGCATGGACTTATAGCAGGAGCTACTGGAACTGGTAAAACAGTTACACTTCAAGTAATGGCTGAAGTTTTTTCCTCCATAGGTGTGCCAGTTTTTATGGCTGATGTTAAAGGTGATTTAAGTGGTATAAGTGCGAAAGGAGAACCATCTGAAAAATTTTCTGAAAGGCTAAAAAAACTTGGTATAGAAAACCATCAATTTGAGAGTTTTCCGGTACAATTCTGGGACATTTATCAGGAAAGTGGTCATCCTATAAGAGCTACTATTTCTGATATAGGACCAATTTTACTTTCTAGGATACTAGGTTTATCTGAAACACAAGAAGATGTGTTGAATCTCATCTTCAAAGTTGCAGATGAAGAAGGACTCATGCTTTTAGACTTAAAAGACTTTAAGTCAATGCTTTCTTATGCTCAGGAGAATATAAAGCAGATCTCTTCTGAATATGGTCTTATCTCTTCACAAAGTATTTCTGCAATTCAAAGATCTTTAATAAGCTTGGAAAAAGAAGGTGCCGATAAATTTTTTGGTGAACCTATGCTTGATATATATGATATGATGAGAGTTGACTCTTCTGGAAAAGGTTTAATAAATATACTATGTGCCGATAAACTTCTTTTAAGTCCAAAATTATATTCCACTTTCCTTCTTTGGATTTTAAGTGAACTTTTTGAAAATCTACCTGAAGTTGGCGATTTGGAAAAACCTAAATTTATCTTCTTTTTTGATGAAGCCCATCTTCTTTTTAAGGATACCCCAGATGTTCTTGTCCAAAAAATAGAACAAGTTGTAAGGCTTATAAGATCTAAAGGTGTTGGTATATATTTTATAACTCAAAGTCCAATGGATATCCCACAAAACATTCTAGGACAACTTGGAAATAGAGTCCAACATGCACTTAGAGCATTTACTCCAGCGGATCAAAAAGCCGTAAAAATTGCGGCTCAAACATTTAGACAAAATCCTGCTTTTTCGACCGAGACAGCTATCTCTGAACTTGGAGTAGGAGAAGCTTTAGTATCATTTTTAAATAATGATGGTACACCTTCCATTGTAGAAAGAGCCTTTATTCTACCTCCTAAAGGCAAAATAGGTCCTATCGATGATAATTTAAGAAGAAAAATCATTCAATCAAGTATAATATATGGCAAATATGAAAAAGTGATCGATAGAGAGTCGGCATTCGAAATTCTTAAAGTAAGGGCAGACCAAAAACAAAAACAACTTGAAAGAGAAGAAGCAATGGCTCAGCAGCAAAAACAGATTCAGAATGAAAGAGCTTATAATCGACAATATTATGATTATGGTCAAAGAAGTTCTTCGAGAAGTTATGCAAAGCAAAAAAGCCCTGTGGAAGATATTGCTGGAGCAGTATTAAAATCAGCCGCTAGATCTGTTGGTTATTCTGTTGGAAGAAAACTTGTTAGAGGGATTTTAGGTTCACTATTTTAAAATACAATTAGAGGGTTAAAATAATTTATAAATAATTTTAACTAAAATAACTAATTCAAACTTTCTTCAAGTTTTTTTAATCTTTCATAGACAATTAAGTCTATCTTATTTTTTTCTTCCTCATTTAAAAGAGATGTATCAATTGGTGAAAGGAAATAGACCTTTATATTAATATTCTTATGCACATGCATATCTCCAGGTTTAATTATTGATGGAGCATTGTAAATATAGATTGGAACTATTTTAACTTTTGCAGCCGCTGCTGCTCCAAGCCCACCCCTTTTAAATTCTCTAACTTTACCATCTGGACTCATAACAGATTCTGGAAAAATTATTAATGAATTACCCTTTTTCAAGCTATTGTAAATCGATTTATATGCTGAGACTAAACCTGATCTACTTTTTTTATCCACCATAACCCCACCAAGAGATTTGACCCAATAATTTGTTACAAAAAAAGAGGTGAATTCTTTATTTGCAATGTATGCAGCAGGATAGGGTATTGTAGCAGAAAGGATAGGAATATCAAATGGAGAAGTATGATTAGAAGCAAACATATATGTTTCTGTCGGATTTAGTTCTTTTTCAAATATAACTTCACATTTTACATTTGCTATTTTAAGGCATCTTTTACCCCATTTTCTCATTTCATTAAAACCAAATTTTTTGAAAAACTTGAAATTTTGTAGTATAAATCCAAATGGAATACTCCAACCAAGCCATAAGGTTACTAAAAGTATTCTAAAAATAATCCAGAAGTTCTTTTCTTCAAAGGCATTTTTTAAAAAGGCAATGACATCAAACCCAGCCTTTTTTATCATTGCAGAATATCTTCTCCCATCCTTTTTACTCTGATGAGTCATATTTTTTTTACTCCAAATTTTATATAATAGTGGTTGATTAGCCAATTAAATAAAATTTTCTTTTTTTTTCAACATATTCAAATCTTTATTGATAAATTAGTTATTGACAAATTAGATATTCTGGATGATTCTTTATTTAGAAAAAAATTTACTTTGGAGCATATATGGCTATCTTAGCACTAAAAGTTGATAATCTATCCATTAGATCAGGGAAAAAAGACTTGGTTTCTATGTTATCTTTTTCTATTGAAAAACAAAGCATATATGGGATTTTTGCTCCAACTGGATCTGGAAAAACAGATATTTTAAAGGCAATAATAGGACTTAAGAAAGTAAAAAATGGGGAAATCAATCTTTTAGATAAAAAAATGCCAGATTTTTCAATACTAAGATTTGTTGGGTATATCCCTAAACAAAGAAAAATATTCCCTTTATTAACTATCGAAGAGAATCTTTATTTTTTTGGAAGAAATTATGGAATGACAAAAGGTCAAATAGAATGGAAATCAGAAGAGCTTTTGAGTATTACAAATCTTAAAAATTTAAAGAAAACAAAAATTAAGGATTTAAGTTTTGACCAGCAAGTTATGGCTTCCTTTATATGTTCTTTAGTCCATTGCCCATCTTTTTTGATTCTTGATGATCCATTGAGTGGAATGTCTCTACCATTATCTCAATTTATTATTCAACAGATATATTATCAAAAAGAGCAAGGCAATACTGTACTATTTACATCTTCAAATATAAATGATGCTAACATTTGCGATAAGATACTTATTTTATCACGAGGAAAAGAATTAATTGAGGAAAAACCTTCAGCTATATTGAGACTTACTAATTCTAAAACTCTTGATGAAGCAATACTTAGACTTCAATAATAACTTTATAAGTAGGAAAAAAATTAAAATATCTAGAATATAGTAAAGCTTAAATTAAGAAGGGTTGATATGAGATGGTATAAAATTTTTGGAATTACTAAAAGAATATTGATAAGCTTTTTTAAAGATCCAAAATTGCTTATAATAGCAATATTAGCTCCACTAATATTGATTTTAGTTTTTTCTGTTACATATAGACCAGAGATTGGTGATATAAAAATAGCAATAGTCGATCTTGAGAAAAGTCATTCAAAGCAGCTTAATATTGTAGATTCAATAGAAAAACTATTAAAAGAAAACATTAAGAAAGTCAATATCGTAAAATACGATTCAATTGAGAATGCAAAAGATGCTTTTAAGAAAAATAAAATTGACAGTATTATAGTATTTCCAGAAAAACTTGATGAAACTGTATTTATAAAACTTTCGGGTATACCCATTGAAAAACCAGCAGAAGTGATATTATACAATGATGAGACAGATAAATTAAAATCTTCAATTATATCAGAAGGACTTGAGAAAAGTATCATAATTCTTTCACAATCATTTGGGATAGAACCAGCCTTTGTAGTATCGAAAGGGTTATTTTTTAATAGAGATATAAGCAATCAAGACTTCTGGAATTCTGCTATTATAAGTTTTTCTATTTTTATGCTTTCTCTCTTATTCTCCCTTTCTCTCATTTCATCTGAAAAAGTAGATGGGCTTTTGCAGAGTATTATTAGCAGTTCAATGACATCTTTCGAAATACTAACTGGGTATTTTATTGGGTACCTTTTTATAAACTTTATTCAAATAGTCATTTTACTATCTGTCTACATCTTCTTTTTCAAAGGAATTCTTTCAATCTCAATTTTTCTTGTTTTTATTTTTATGTTTTTACTTTCTATCTGTGGAAATCTATTAGGAATCTTGCTTAGTAGTACATATACAAGTACTGTTAGAAGTTTTCAAATAGCAGTAATAATTATGCTAATATCTTTATTAATCTCTGGAATTTTTTGGCCAACCTCTTCTCTTCCATTTGTAGGTAAAATATTATCTTATTTATTTCCTACTTCTTTTGCTATTGAAGCAGTAAGAGGAATAATTACAAAAGAAAATAGTTTTTTACAAGTTTTTCCAAACTTTTTAATTTTATGCTTCTTCTGCTTCTTGTATTATTTTTTAGCCCTCTTATTTATTAGAAAAACAGTGGATTAAAATTGTAAATTATTAAAATGCTGTTTCAAATGAAAGCTTAATTACAGAAAATATAGTTGAAAGGTTCAACAAATTAAATGTAATATCAATTCTCCATAATATTCCAGTTGATAGCAATTTAACATAACAAGATGCGTTTAAACTATAAAGATTATAGTTTCTAAGTTCTAAAGATGTGAAAAGACCTGCGAAGAAGGAGTTATATTTATCTTTATATCCAAGATCTATCCTTAATAAAATTCCAGTATTTTCTCCACCAGTCGCTAAACTTTGTCCGTTGTAGATTTCTGGTTTAGAAAAAACACTAAAAGACTCATAAAAATTTTCGATTAGAAAGTTTTGTTCAAAAAGGAGATAAAGGCTCATCAAATCATCATATGTACTTGTGTCCTCTATTCCAGTAGTTAATAAAAGACTAAATATCTTCTTTTCAAAAAAGATAGAAACAGCAGCTCTATATTTTACGAATGCTTCAGTTCCAACAAAAACTGATATACTTAAATCTTCAAGATTTAAATCAAAGGCTATATCAAGACAATCTATTGTGGAATCACCAACTAAGGAAATAGTTGGTTGATATCCAAATAAAGAAACAGAAAACAACCTATTTAAAAAAGTTGCTTTCAATGCAATACCATATCCAGAAATCTTATAAACACTTTCAAATGTTTTATTGGCATCCATTGAATAGTAAAAAGTATTATAAGCACCACCACTGCCTGCATTTCTAAAATCATTCATAAATAAAGAAAAATCTAAAAATCCAAAGAGATTATTTATCGTTGCATTCAAAGCCTTTAAGTAAAATGTTGGCAGTATTTGATGAGGATCTCCTTCCGTATCATTTACATTAAATATTAGAGAATCACTATAAAAAAAAGAAAAACTCAAATTTATATTAGTCTTAAGCCCACCTTTCAAAACTAAGTCAAGATATGCAATTGGTGTACTTTGAAAGTTACTATCTATAGCAAAAATTGTTATAAAATATGGAATATCGACAGAAGCTCCCAAGATATTTGTTGAAAAAATAAAGAAACAAGAAAAGATAACAAAGATTAGCCTTAACAAAACTAATGTAGATAAACTATTTTTAGCCTTCATAAACTAATACCTCTATTATTAATATAGTTCGTTTTACTAAAAATTCATTTTTTTATTTTCATTATTTATTTTCGTAAATTTTGTAAAAGTTCTTCAAGTTTATAAATAGAAAGATTAAAATGATCTTTTAATATTCTTTCCCAAAAATAAGGAATAGAGGCACTAACCCTTAATCCATTAAGCTTACTAATTGATAATGGCAAATTATCATCAAATCTAATGCTATATGCTAAAAGAAGCATTTTATCAATATTATATTTTTGAGAAAATTGCTCAAACTGCTTTTTTTGACCATATTTAACATCATTTATAATTGGATGACTAGAATTTGAAAGTGTTACTCTTATTTGATGAGTTCGTCCAGTTTCGATTGTTGCTCTAACTAATGTTGCTTCTTGCGTTACTAAGATTGGTTCAATATTGGTAATTGCAGTTTTTGAAATAGAATTTAAATTATCATCATCAATTTTTACTATATTTTCTTTTTCATCTTTATTTAGTTTTAATTCAACCCTTTTTGCGACCATTAATCTACCGCTAACAATTGCAAGATATTCTTTTTCAATCCTTCTCTTCTTAAATAGCTGGGTTAAATCTATAAAAGCATTGTAAGTTTTAGCAAAAATTACAAGTCCACTGGTATTTCTATCTATTCTATGAACAGGAGATGGCTTAAAATTTGCTAAATTTTCTGTCATATTATCTTTTATATTATCTATTAAATTATCAAACCTGTTCTTGTCTTCAAGATATGCCCTTATAAAATTAGTAAGAACCCATTTTTTCTCTTCCTCATCTTCAATGACAACGACATCAAATGGTTTCTGAACTATCAAGGTTTGGTCATCCTCATAGGCAACTTTTAAAAAATAATCATCAAACTCATTTTTATCTTCCGCTTTAATCATAGAAGAAAATTGCTGCTCGGAAATATAAAACTGAATTATATCATTTTTATTTAACAAATACTTGGGGTCGACTTTCTTACCATTTACTTTAATCTTTTTAAGTCTTAAAAGTTTAAATATAAGATTTCTAGAACATTTCTTAAAATAAGCTATTAAAAACCTATCTAGTCTTTTTCCACTGTAACTTTCATCTATTTCAATTATTCTCATAATCTTTACTCCAAAAAAATACATCTATTCAAATTATAAGCAACAATCAATTTTTATTGCAATAAATTCTTTAAGTTTTAATATCGAATATATGGAATTTTTCTTATTAGGTGCAGCTGATAAAAAACGCATTGTATTAGTTTTAATATCGAAATAAGGAATTTTTCCTGATTTCTATAAAATAAGATAATTCTATATTAAAATTAATATTAAATGAAAATTTAGTATTACACTCAGACTTAATATTATTAGGAGCAAGATTTGAAAGGTTTTCTTGTATCTGTTTTCGATAGTAAAAGTTTTAATATGAACAATTCTCTTGAAATAGACGATGAGATGAGGCTTTTATCGGAAAGTGCAGGTATAGAAATTATAAATCCAGAAAGATTTATCGTAAAATATAGAAACATTAATCCTAAAACATTTTTTACCAAAGGTAAAATTGAACAGATAAATAATTATTTACAACAAATTGATCAACAAAACCTAAAAGAAGATGAGCTTGTCATAGTCTTCAATATTGATTTTTCTCCCACACAGATTAGGAATTGTGAACAAATTTTTGAAAGAAAAATCATAACAAAGACTCAGCTTATTTACCAGATATTTTTAGAAAGAGCAAGTTCCAAACCAGCTAAAATTCAGCTTGAGCTTGCAAACTTAAAGTATATGAAATCTAGACTGGCTGGTTCTTATGAAAATTTTGATAGAATAAGAGGAGGAATAGGATTAAAAGGACCTGGAGAAACAAAACTTGAAGTAGATAGAAGAACCATTTCAAAAAAGATAAAACAATTAGAAGAGGAATTGGAAAAAATAGAAAAGCATCTTTTATTACAAGCAAAAAATAGAGAAGATAAATTTATATTTTCTCTTGTAGGTTATACCAATGCTGGTAAAACATCCCTTTTAAATTTACTAACAAAAGCAAACCAATATTCAGATAATGCCCTTTTCACAACAGTAAATGTTAAAAGTAGACAACTATTTTTAGAAAATGGAAGAAAAATTATTGTCTCGGATACAATAGGCTTTATAAGACAATTGCCTATCCATCTTGTTGAATCTTTTAAGACAACTTTACTTGAAATAAAGTATTCTTCTTTAATAGGCATAGTTGTTGATTCAACTTCTTCTTTTTATAAGGAACATATCGAGATAGTAGAAGATATGTTAAATATTCTCAAATGTGAAAATATAAATAAAATAATTATATTTAATAAAATAGATCTACTATCTGAAAATCAACTTGAAAACTTTAAGTTAGCCAATGATTTTCTTTTTAAAAACAGGGATAAAGAGGTCTTCTATATATCTACAAAAACGAAACAAGGTATAAATTTACTTTTAAATTACTTAAATTCTATTTCAAAACTTTGACTTTTGTCAATTTTTTTGCTATCATCTTTTTATGATATTTGGCAAATAAAAAGGGGGATAAATGAAGAATTTTCTTAAAAACTTTCCTGTATCTATCTTTTCTATTGTTATGGGTATAGTAGGTGTAAGTCTTGCAACCGAAATGGCTCAAAATGTATTTCAAAAAAACTTATGGATAAACAGAGCTTGGTTTGGGATAGGTTTCTGTGTTTTTATAATTATCTTTTTGTTATATTTGATGAAAATGATTTTTGCTTTTAAGGAAGTAAAAGAAGAATTTTTAAATCCAATTTCAATAAATTTTTTCTCAACAATAAGTATATCTTTTTTACTTATAGGTCAGGGTTTTAGAACTTTTTCAGGCACATTTGCTCTTATTTTAATATTCATTGGGACATTTTTACAATTGTTATTCTCTTTTATAATAATCTCGCAGTGGATAAGACAGACAAAATATGAGATTCATCATATGAATCCATCTTGGTTTATTCCAGTTGTTGGAAATCTTTTAATTCCAGTTTTCGCTCATCAGATATTTCCAGTATATGTTGAATGGTTCTTCTTTTCAAGTGCTACCCTATTTTATATCATCTTACTTCCAATATTGATTTATAGGCTTATATTCCATCATCCATTAGTAGATAAACTTGTCCCGACTTTACTAATTTTTATTGCCCCTGCTTCTATAGCGGCTCTTGCATATTATCAGTTAACGGGGCAAAGAAATCCAACTGTTGTTTTCTTTTACTGTAGTGCCTTTTTTTTCTTTATACTTTTATTTTTCTTAATAGATTTCTTTTTCAAAATTAAATTTGATCTTTCTTGGTGGGCATATACATTCCCATTAGCCGCTTTTTCTATTTCAACTTTATTTATGTCAGGAGTTTGGTCTTTCTTAAGATGGTTTGATATTGGACTTATAATCTTATTGAATTTAATAACACTTGGATTACTAGTGGTCACTCTAATAAAATTGATAGATGGTAAATTATTTATAAATCAAAAAACTGGAGAATAGAAAGATTGTATAATAAAAATCAATATGCAATCTAGTTAAATAAATTTATTATTAAATATAGTAAGAAGAACTTAGAAAATTATTTCTGTGATATTTTTTAAAATTAAGTGTTTTTATTTAATTTTTTTATATTTTATTTTCCTAAATTAAAAAAGGGTTGCCTTTAGTCAAGGCAACCCTTTTTTAATTAATAATTAAATTCAATCTTAATAGTTGGGGTCATATCTGAGTAATATATACCTTTGTCTTTTATATATACCCCAGCAACAAAACGAACAATTAAAGAAGCGGGTGAACCTGGTTTTATGCCCCAATGTAGGGACTTGTTTAATATTATACTTGCGACATTAACAGGTTTTGCCTCAGTTGCTATAGACCATGGTATAAGTGTTACACCAGCTTTTTCTAGGTCTAAATTTATAGATTTTATCAATTTGCTATTTTTATCATATAGGTTAAGATACAATTCATTAGTTAAAGGCCAATACATATATATATCGAAACCATCTGACCAATATTGAACAAAGCCAAAAAATATATCGTCTTTCAAACTAATTGGTGCACTGTGATAAATATCGAATCTCATCTTTTCTTTATCATCTGCTGCACTAACACTTATAATATCAATCTCTGGTATTTTAGGAATCTCATTATCACCAATTGCTTCGTTTACACCAAAAAGATCGGTAAGATCTGAAAAATCAGCGTATAATACATCGGATATTGTACCAATTTGAACAAAAGGTATCTCTTTTGTTTGTTTTTTCGTTGAATCAGTTGATCCACATGACGATGCACTGAAAAAAACAAGAATAATAATAACTAGTGACATGACCAACATAAAGGACTTTTTTTTCATAATTTTTCTCCTTTTTTTTGTTGGCCATATAACATTAAAAATAATAAGAATATTACTTAAAATGATATATAACCAATATAAATTATTTTAGCACAAAAATTATGATTTGCAAATAAAAAGATGAAATAATGATACTATTTTTAATTTTTTTTTAATATTTTTTTGTATTTTAAAGAAACTTATTTCAATAATTCCTTCCAATTGCCATTTTCAAATAATCTATTTTTTTCTTCGACGGCTCTTTCCATTCTTTTTTTAAAGGCTTGAATCCTTTTCAATGTTTCAGTATTACTTACCCCTAATATTGAAGCAGCAAGAATCCCTGCATTTTTAGCAGCATTTATACCGACAGTTGCTACTGGAATACCTGAAGGCATCTGTACAATTGAGAGGAGGGAATCAAGACCATGAAGCGATGAAGTCTGTATTGGAACACCAATTACTGGCAAACTTGTAATAGCAGCTATCACTCCTGGTAAATGAGCTGCACCTCCTGCTCCAGCTATTACAACTTTTATCCCTCTATTTATAAGATTTTCAGCATAATCAAAGGCTTTTTTTGGAGTCCTATGAGCAGATAAAATATTTATCTCATAGTCAATTTTAAATTCTTCCAAGATATTAGCAGCTTCTTTCATTATATGAAGATCGGAATCGCTACCCATTACTATGCTTACGATAGGCTTATTATCTAAACCATTATTCATATTTGCATTATTTTTTTTTGTCTCTTTCAAACTTACCTCCAATGTTCAATTCAATAAGCGAATTACCATATTTTTATTTTTTTTAAACCTAAAATATTCTATTTTATTGACATTATGAAATTTTTCTTAACTCTTCATTTGAAACATTTAATTTTTGAATAATTTAATCACTTCAATAGTTAAATTATTTGAATTTCAGGAGTTAAAAATGATTATAGTAACTGGTGGTGCTGGTTTTATAGGAAGTAATCTAGTCTATGGATTAAATCTGAGAGGGGTTTTCGATATCATAATTGTTGATAACCTAAAAAATTCTATTAAACATAGAAACTTAAATGCTTTGAAATTTTTAGATTTTGTAGATAAAAGATATTTCATTGAAAATTTAAGCAAATTTAAAAAAGCCGAGGTCATTTTTCATCAAGGTGCATGTTCAAATACTATGGAAACAGATGGGTACTATATGATAAATAACAATTATGAGTATAGTAAAACTATTTTGCATCATTGCATTACTAACAATATAAGATTAATCTATGCATCTTCAGCCTCAGTTTATGGAAATGGTCTTCACGGATTTTCAGAAAAACCAGAATCTGAATATCCCCTCAATATCTATGCTTTTTCAAAGTATCTTTTTGATAATTATGTAAGAATGTACTTTGAAAGAGGAAAATTATGCTATAAAAGTTTCAAAAAAAAATCAACACAGATAGTTGGCTTAAGATATTTCAATGTATATGGACCACAGGAAAACCATAAAAACACCATGGCTTCTACAATCTTTCATTTTTATAATCAAATAATAAAAGAAAATAAGATGAAGCTTTTTGAAGGAAGTGAGAATTTCTTAAGAGATTTTGTCTATGTTGATGATATTGTCAAAATCAATCTATTTTTCTATGAAAAAGAAGATTTAAATGGAATATTTAATTGCGGAACAGGAAAAGCAGAAAGCTTTTTGAAAATCGCTAAGATACTTCAAAATTTTAATACAAATTCAGATATAGAATATATCCCATTCCCAGATCAATTAAAGGGGAAATATCAAACATACACTTGCGCAGATCTGACATTACTGCGAAATTCTGGATATATAGGTGATTTTACATCACTTGAAGAAGGAATAAAAAAATATTATTATTACTTAAAAGAAAATGGAGGCTATCTTACAAAAGGATAAGCTTAAATTTTAAAAATATTATTTTTTTTAGATTAAAATCTACAAAAGTTATAACTTTTTTCGATTATATTCTAAAAAAGTAATAATTTATTATGATTTTATCCGAAAATTTATTAAAAAGGTTAAATTATTCTATGATTAATAAAACAATAGAAAGGATATTAGAAAAACATATAATAGAACATTTATTTAAAGGAAAAATTATTATAATTTATGGCGCAAGACAAGTAGGGAAAACTACTCTTGTTCAAATGCTACTCAATAAATTAGATAGAAATTACCTTTATCTAAATGCAGATGAAATTGATGTAAGAGAATTACTTGAAGATGCTACTTCAACAAAATTAAAGTCGATAGTAAAAAATAGTAGCATTGTATTTATAGATGAAGCACAAAGAATTAAAAATATTGGTTTAACATTAAAAATATTTGCAGATCAAATTAATGAAGTTCAAGTAATTGTTACTGGTTCTTCATCATTAGATTTGCTTAGCAAAATTAATGAACCATTGACTGGGAGAAAATACGAATTTATTCTTTACCCATTATCATTTCAAGAACTGGTTAATAGCACTAGTATAATTGAAGAAAAAAGATTTCTTGAGTTCAGACTTATTTATGGTTATTATCCTGAAATAGTTTCTAAAAAAGTAGAAGAAAAGGAATTATTAAAACTTTTAGTAAATAGCTATTTATATAAAGATATACTAAATTTAGAAAAAATTAAAAAACCACAAATTCTTGAAAAAATAGTTAAAGTTCTTGCTTTACAGGTAGGAAACGAAGTATCTTATAATGAGATAGCTCAGATTGTAGACTCTGATAAGCAGACAGTCGAAAAATATATCTATTTACTTGAAAAATCTTTTGTGATATTTCGTTTGCAGTCATTTAGTAAAAATTTAAGAAATGAAATAAAGAAAAGTAAGAAAATATATTTTTATGATAATGGTATTAGAAATGCAATTATTGGTAATTTTAATCTATTAAGCAATAGAGTTGATAAAGGAGCATTATTTGAAAATTTTCTTATTTCAGAAAGATTAAAATATATTTATTATAATAATATTAATTGTAATAGATATTTTTGGAGAACTAAACAGCAACAAGAAATAGATTATATAGAAGAATTTGAAGATCTCGATAAACAGGTTAATATTTTAAATGCTTATGAATTTAAATTTAGCAAAAAAGCAAAACCAAAGTTTCCTAAAACTTTTACTAATATTTATAAAGAATCAAGAACAATGTTAATAACAGAAGATAATTTTGAAAACTTTTTAGGTTATTAGGTTAATATAAAGTTACCTTAATTTTTCAATGAATTGATCCAGTTTATCGTAATAATTTCCAGATTTTATTTCACTTTCTTTAATGCTAAAAGTGCAAAGAGGCTCTGTTGTAAGTTGTTTCATTTGATCAAATATTTTACCTGGATTATCACCGCAGGTAGCAACAAATGCAACTTTATTCATCTTTTTCCCATTTTCAAATAGATAGGTTCTAATAGGTGAAGAAAGACTACTAGCCCAAACTGGGGATAGTAGAACTACAAGATCATACTCACCAGGATTTTTTTCTGTTTTAGCAATCTTAGAAAGTTTTTGTGACACAGCTTCATATCCAGAAATCATAAACCCCCAAAAACCCTTTCTATTTTTTAAATCTTTTATCTGTTCAATATCGCAACTCAATTTTTTAGCAATTTCATTTGCAATTTTTTCAGTAAGACCTGTTCTTGAATAAAACGTAACAAGAGTTTTCATTTTAACCTCCAAAAATTTTTCTTGTTGAATTTTTTTTTAAAATTGTAATCTTTATTAGGTCAGTATTCTAATATCTATAATAGATTAATCATATTATTTTTAAATATCAACAAAAACAGAAAAATTATGGAATCTACCATAACTAAAATTAGAACTAACATTAAAAAGAAAGAAAAGATAGATGAACCACCTCAATATAAAGTAATAATGCATAATGATGATGTCACAACTATGGATTTCGTTGTGGCAATACTAAAAATGGTATTTCAAAAAAGTCATGAGGAAGCTGTTGATTTAATGCTGACAATTCATAATAATGGAAGTGCAGTTGTTGGTATTTATTCATATGATATTGCCATTTCTAAAATAAACAAAACACATCAACTTGCTAGGGCAAATGGTTTCCCTCTAAGATGTACTTATGATAAAGCATAATATTTTGTTTTATAATATATGCCTTTTATTAAAAAAGTGCTATATTATAATAGAATTGTTTTAAATTTTTTTTACTAAACAAATTATAAAGAGAATATATAAAATAGTTCAAAATATTAAATAAAATAATTAGGAATAAGGAAATTATGAAAATAACAAAAGAATTATCGGATATTATACAGGATTCCTTTATTGAAGCAAAAAAAAGAAAACATGAATTCGTTACACCTGAACATTTCCTTTACTGTTCATTAAAGTATCCTACCTTAAAAAGCATCTTTAAGATTTTAAAAGTCGATATCAAGCAGTTGAAAGAAGAATTAAAAATCTTTATTGAGACTAAGATTCCTGCTATTGATACTCAGAAAGAACCAGAACAAAGCTACCAATTGCAAAAGCTTTTTGAAATTGCTGTTACCCATATCTATAACTTAAAAAAGGAATTTATTTCAACGGAGGATTTGATAGTCTCGATTTTCAATCTTCAAGATTCTTATGCAACTTTTTTCCTTCAAAAATTCTCTTTAAGTAAATCGGTTTTACTTGAAATTATAAAATCAGATGAGTTTAAAAAGACGAGGTATCCTTCAGAAGATGATAGTTCTGATTCTTTAAATAATTTTTTTGACGAAGATGATGACTTAAATTCAAAAGATGATGAAAAAATTAATAAGAAAAATAAAATTACAAATTTTATCGTTGATTTAACAGAAAAAGCAAAATTGAATGAACTAGCTCCATTTATTGGAAGAGATGATTTAATAGAAAGAGTAATGGAAATTCTATGTAGAAAATATAAAAACAATCCACTTCTTGTCGGAGAACCAGGAGTTGGTAAAACTGCGATTGTAGAAGGTCTTGCACAAAGGATTATTGAAAATAGAGTCCCTCACCAATTAAAAGGAATGAAAATATACTTGTTAGATCTTGGTTCTCTTATCTCTGGAACAAAATTTAGAGGTCAATTTGAGGAAAGAATAAAAAATATATTAAATACTATTAAGCAAGAAAAAAACTCTATCTTATTTATAGATGAAATTCACACAATTATAGGAGCTGGTTCAACTAGCAACTCTTCTCTTGATGCAGCAAGTTTAATCAAACCTTTTCTTACTTCTGGACAGATAAGATTCATAGGATCTACAAGTTATGATGAATATAGAAAAGTTTTTGAAAAGGATAGACCTTTATCACGTAGATTTCAAAAGGTCGATATCCCCGAAACTTCATTTGATGAAACAGTTAATATCTTAGAATCAATAATACATATTTTTGAAGATCATCATAAAGTACAGTATACTAAAGAAGCCATAATATCTTCCGTTAAGTTAAGTCAAAAATACTTAAAAGAAAAGTTTTTACCAGACAAAGCCATCGATTTGATTGATGAATCTGGTGCACATGCTAGGATGTTTAATGCAAATATAAAGAAAAAGATTATCATAGATGAAAAAGATATTCAAAATCTTGTTTCCAAAATCGCGAAAGTACCTGTTGAAATGCTTTCTTCGAATGAAAAAGAAGTTTTATCTAATCTTGAAGAAAAATTAAAAGGCAACATTATTGGGCAAGATCAAGCAATAAAGCAGGTGGTTGACAAAATCTTACTTGCTAGAAGTGGGCTTAAAAAAGAGGATAAACCAGTCGCATCATTTTTATTTGTTGGTCCTTCTGGAGTCGGAAAAACAGAGCTTTCCAAGCAACTTGCTAGATTCTTAAATATCCCATTTTTGAGATATGATATGAGTGAATATCAAGAAAAGCATACTGTTTCTAGACTAATTGGAGCACCAGCTGGATATGTTGGATATGAAGAAGGTGGACTTTTGACAAATAGTATCATCAAAAATCCATACTCAGTACTACTTCTTGACGAAATTGAAAAGGCTCATCCAGATATTTTTAATACCCTTTTGCAGATAATGGATTATGCGACATTAACAGATAATAATGGACGAAAAGCTGATTTTAGAAATGTCATTATAATAATGACTTCAAATGCTGGAACAAGATACGCAAATAAAAAACAGATGGGATTTAATGGAACAAGTTTAAAAAACATTTCAATAAAAGAAGCATTGGAAAAATTTTTCTCTCCAGAGTTTAGAAATAGATTAGACGCTATTGTATTATTTAATGAACTTGGATTAGAACAAATCAAAGATATTGTCAAATTGCAGCTTAATGAATTTTCAAGAACCTTGCTTGAAAAAGGAATAGAATTAAAATTCGATGATGAACTAGTCTCTTATATTGCTAATATATCCTATACACCAGAATTTGGTGCAAGGCAGATTGAGAGATTAATAGAAGAAAAGATTAAAAATAAATTTGTTACTTTTCTTGTGTTTAATAGGAAAGAGAATTATAGATATAAAGCAGAAATCTTGTATAATAAAGATAAGAAAGATGATCCTATAGATTTTATCTTTAACCAGATAGATAAAATTAAAAATGATAAAAAAATCAAAAAGAAGAAGATAGAAAAAGTATAAGGTGAATAATAAAATTCAAATCTTAAACAAAACGAATCTATCTTTTCCAAATGCTCAAAATGCACCGAAGGACTTCCCTTTAGCTATTGGTGGGGATTTAAGTGTAAAAAGACTTCTTCTTGCATACAGAAGTGGTATTTTCCCTTGGTATAGCAGCAATTCGCCAATTCTATGGTGGTCACCTGACCCCAGGTTTGTCCTATTCGTTAATGAACTTCATATAAGTCAATCATTGAAAAAGAAGTTAAGAAAAAATCATTTTGATATAACTATAGATCAATCATTCGAACAAGTAATAACAAATTGCGCTAGAGTAAAAAGGAAAGATGCTTCTGGTACATGGATCACAGATGAAATGATAAAAGCCTATATAGATCTTTATAAGGAAGGATATGCACATAGCATTGAAGCAAGAAAGGATGATAAACTTGTTGGTGGATTTTATGGTGTATGTATTGGATCTATATTTTTTGGAGAATCGATGTTTCATATAGAACCAGATGCTTCAAAAATTGCTTTTGCTAAATTCGTTAATATTTTGAAAGAAAAGACAGAAATTGATATTATTGATTGTCAAGTTTTTACAGATTACCTTGCAAGTTTTGGGGCAAGGCATATTCCAAGAGAAGAGTATTTAAAAATTTTAAGTGAAAGAATAGATAAAGATAATAAAATAGTCTGTTGGAAAAATCTTTTATAAGCTCTTAATTTCAAATTAAAGTCAATTTTTGTTAAAGTCGATTCTTGACCATTTGCCTTATTTTAATTATATTTTATATAGTAATAATTGATTACAATAAATAAAAATAAACAATAAATTAAGGTTGAAAATATGAGTAATAAACTTGTTGAAATCGATAAAATCTTACCTTCAATTATGCCAATCTTCCCTGTCTCTCCTAAACCTCTTTTCCCTGGAATTTTTATGCCTATAGATTTAGAGCTTGATGATGATTTATTAAAACTAAAAGAACCTTTAGAAAATAGTACATACCTTTGCGCATTATTATTAAAAGATTTAGATAAAGAATTTACCGAAGATAATCTTTATGATGTCGGAGTGGCAATCAAAATATTGAAAAGAAGCTTTATAAGTTCAAATGTTGTTTCTATGCTTTTTTATGCCGTGAAAAGGATAAAGGTAAAAAGATTTTTAAAAGATGAAAAAGGTTCCCTTCAGGCTGAAGTAGATTTTATTGAAGAGGATTTTGATCCCAACGACCCTGAAATACGCGCTTATCAAGCAACTATTATAGATATGGTAAGAACTTTAGCTGATCAGAATCATTTTTTCCTTCAAAGAGTCAAAGCAACAGTTTTTAATGCTGATTCTCCTTCTAAAGTAGCTGATTTTACTGCCTTTGTATTGGACTTAAATAGGGAAGAATATCAGAAAGTTCTTGAAATATTTGATATCAAAAAAAGGATGCATAAAGTCATAGAACTTCTTAGAAATCAAATGCAGATTGCAGAGATTCAGCAAAAAATACATGACCAGATAAATGAAAAAATCGCAAATCAGCAAAGAGAGTTCTTCTTACGAGAGCAATTAAAAGCAATAAAAAAGGAACTTGGTATTTCAGGTGATGAAAGAAGCTTCGAGATTTCAAAATTCAGAAAACTGCTAAAAGAGATGAAATTCGAGGGAGAGATTTTAGAAAAAGTTGAGCAAGAAATTGAGAAACTTGAATTTATGGAACCTCAAAGCTCTGAATATGCCGTCATAAGAAACTGGTTAGATTTGGTATTTTCTTTACCGTGGAAAAAAGAAAGCAAAGAATCTATAGATTTAAAAAAAGCTCAAGCAATATTGGAAAAAGATCACTATGGATTGGATGATGTAAAAAAAAGAATATTGGAATTCCTAGCTGTTAGAAAACTCAACAAAGAGATAAAGGGTTCTATAATCTGCCTAGTTGGACCTCCTGGAGTTGGAAAAACTTCTTTAGGTAAATCTATTGCTAGAGCTATGAATAGGAAATTCCATAGGTTTTCTCTTGGTGGTATGCGGGATGAAGCAGAAATAAAAGGTCATAGAAAGACTTATGTAGGAGCAATGCCAGGAAGAATTTTATCTGCTTTAAAAATTGTCAAGACCAAAAACCCTGTCATAATGCTTGATGAAATAGATAAACTTGGTATCTCTTATCAAGGTGATCCTGCTGCAGCACTACTTGAAGTTTTAGATCCAGAGCAGAATTTTGAATTTAGGGATAATTATTTAGAAATACCTTTTGACTTATCTCATATTTTCTTCATAACCACAGCAAATACACTCGATACTATTCCAAGACCTCTTTTAGACAGGATGGAAGTCATAAGACTTTCAGGTTATATAGATGAAGAAAAATATGAAATAGCAAAAAAATATCTTGTTCCAAAACAACTTAAAAAACATGGTTTGAAAAAAGATGATATTGTTTTTGGTAAAGAAGAGCTTCTTTATCTTATAAATAACTATGCGAGGCAGGCTGGTGTAAGAGATCTTGAAAAAGAGATAGAAAAAATATGTAGAAAAGTTGCGACTAAAATAGCATTAAAGGAAAATTATAATAAAAAACTGACAGAAGAAGATATTCGATCCTATCTTGGAGTACCAAAAATCAGAGACGATGAACTTATCAAAATAACGAAACATGGATTAAGTATTGGACTTGCTTGGACAGAACTTGGTGGAGCAACTTTGGTCATTGAATCATTAAATATACCTAATTCAAAAGGTTTTAAGCTTACTGGTCAACTTGGTGATGTTATGAAAGAAAGTGCAAACATAGCTCTTTCATATGTAAGAAGCATTTGTGCAAATTATGGAGGAGATCCAAAATTTTTCGATGATAACGAAATTCATATTCATATACCAGAAGGAGCAACTCCAAAAGATGGTCCATCTGCTGGTATAACTTTAGCTACTTCACTTTTGTCTTTGGTAATAGGTAAAAAAATTAGAGAAAAAGTTGCAATGACTGGTGAACTGACTTTGACTGGTAGAGTACTTGGAATTGGTGGATTAAAAGAAAAGATTGTAGCTGCTAGACGAGCTCAAATTAAAGAAATAATACTTCCAAAGGAAAATGAAGTCGATTTTGAGGAAATACCTTCCTACTTAAAAGAAGGAATAAAATTTCATTTTGTTGAAGAAGTAGATGAGGTTTTTAAGATAGTTTTTCCGCAAGATGCATTTAATAATCAATCTCAAAAATAGAAGGGACAAACCAATCCATTGTAAGCAGGTCTTTAAGACCTGCTCTTTCTTTATTCAAAATTTTTAATTCATTTTTGTTTGAATATAAAGGACCAGTAAATGGGTCAAATGAAATAAGCGGATCTTTAATCTGGTCATATCTTTGAATAATATAATCATAAAGATTCGTAACTTTGGAATTGATTTTTATCTTTTTATTTTTTAATATTTCTTTAGCTTCATCAGAAATCATACAACTATAGTTTTTCCCAAAAATCGCAGCATTAGAATTAGCAAACCAGTAATGAAGTTTTGGTTCTATTTTCCCAGATAAAATTTTGCTGAAAAGATTTGTATAGATCAAACCCCAGTTGACAAGCTGACCTGATACTATCACATCTGAGCCAAATTTATCCATAGGTGAATAGTGACTGAAAGTATATACTTTTCTTCCAGTTTTTTCATAATATTTTTGGCATGTCGTTGGAATAGAGGAACTATCTTCTGTATAAGCTATGATATCGATATTTTGTTCAATCATCTTCTGAGCTATATTTGATGTTTTAATAGGTGAATACCAGGAATTCAACCAATAAATAAAGACTTGAGCATCTGGATTTACTTCTTTTAATCCTATTGTAAATGCATTTATATGTCGAATCAATTCTGGAATTTTATACCCTCCGATATATCCAACTTTACCATTTTTGGATAAACCACCACTTATAAGTCCATTTAAGTAATATATCTGATATACATCAATAAAATATGGAATTAGATTCTTCTTAGCAGTCATTCCAGCACATGAGAGGAAATAAATATCTGGATATAAATCAGCAAGCTTAATAACATAAGAATCAAAACTATAACTTGTAGAAACAATTATCTTACATTTTTCCTTTTCAATCAGATCTTTTACTATATTTGTAAAATTTTCTGGCGATACACTTTCTCTATATATAATTTCAAGATTTTTGAAATTATTTCTTAGTTGAATTCTTCCAGCTTCGTGTGCATAAGTCCATCCAAAATCACCTATATCTCCAATATAAACAAATGCTACCTTTACTTTATTATGTAATTTTTTTAATAAAATTTGCTGATGAATAATTATTATTATAAAGATAAAAATTAAAACTATTAGTATAATAGTCTTAATATTATTTTTCATATTTACTCATATTTATGAATTGTTAAATTCATCGACAATTTGACAGGAAGAGGAAGAACCAATTCTATCAATTCCATGCTCAATAAGTTCTTTTACAAAATCAAGAGTTTTAACTCCTCCGGAAGCTTTTACTTTTCTATCCCAAAATATCATTTTCATTAGAACAATATCTTCTAAAGTAGCTCCTTTATCTGAAAAACCTGTAGAAGTCTTAATAAAATCTGCTCCGCCGCAGTAAGCTAGTATAGAAGAAATAATCTTTTCTTCAAAAGTAAGAAAAGATGTTTCAAGAATTACTTTCAAACATTTTTCACCACAGGCCTTTTTCAAGCCAATTATTTCATCTATGACATACCTGTATTGCTTGTTTTTTAACATAGAAAAATTTTGAACCATATCTATTTCATCAGCGGCAAAAGATAAGGCTCTCAATGTCTCCTCTTCTTTTGTTGTAGAAAAAGTATAACCTAAAGGGAATCCCACAACAGTTGCAACTAATAGATTCTGATATCTTGATTTTGCATATCCTACAAATGTCGGGGGGATGCATATTGCCTTAAAATTATACTTCATTGCTTCTTCAGCAAGTTTATCTACATTTTCATATTTGCAATCTGGTTTAAGATATGTATGATCGAAATATTGAGCGATTTTTCTTTCGTTTAAACTTAAAACCAAGGAATTGTTTGGTCTATATTCTGTAATATTCTGGATGATCTTTTCTTTATAAGCAAAGATCTCTTCGACTTCTTTTCCTACCTCATCAAAAATAGGATTCAATTTTTCTAAAATATCATTTTTAACTCTTTCAATCATAATTAATCCTTACTCGTAATATTTTTTATTTTTTCTATAATCTGAGTTATTATATTTTCATTTTCTGTAGAATTATTATTATCAAGTTCCTCTTTCATTTTGATATTTTCATTCAAAAGGTTTATAGAAAGAAATACTAAAAGCTTTATGGTATCAGATTCACCTGTTTCATTTTTAAGTATTTCTATTTTTTCCTTAAATTTTTGTGCAAGATCCTTGAGTTTTTCATCATCATCTTTCTCTGAGATAAACTGAAAGTCTCTATTAAAAATAGAAAATGTAACCCTACCCAAAGTTATAGTCCTTAGAGTTTTTTAATAAGTAAAGCTTTTAATACTCTTCATCAATTTTCTTTTTATCGATATCAATATCTTCAATCGTACTGTTATAGATTGGAAGCTCATTAAACAAATTATTAAAATGTTCTACTTTACTAATTAAATCAGCAAGTTCACTCTTTAAATAAGAAATTTGCTCTTCTTTATTGTGGATCATGTTTTCAAGTCTCTTGATCTTTTCTTCCTGATCTTTTACTTTTTCTATCAGTTTTTCAACTTCAACATATAAAGAATTAATTATATCTTGTTTCATAAAATTCATTACAATTTAATTATAAGACAAAATTATAAAAAATCAAAAAAAAAGGGCATCCTAAAAATTAGGAAGCCCTAAAATAATAAGTTAAACTCTCACTATCTCACAACTTCGATAATCTTTGCAAAAGCTTCAGGGTCTTCAAGGGCAATATTCGAAAGCACTTTTCTATTGAGCTTAATATTTTTTGTATTTAATTTGTGGATAAAAGTAGAATAATTCAATCCATATGGACGAACAGCTGCATTAATTCTAATATTCCATACAGATCTAAAATCAGATTTCTTTTTCTTTCTATCTCTATAAGAATAATACAAACTCTTTAAAATCTGGGTTTTTGCTATTCTATATAAATTTTTTCTTTTTCCCCAGTATCCCTTTGTCATCTTTAATAATTTTTTTCTTGCTTTTCTAGCAGCGACTGCAAATCTAACTCTTGCCATTTTTATTCTCCTTATAGACCATATGGTAAGCCAATTTCAATTCTTTTCTGTTCTGAAGGTGTTATTACTGTAAGTTTTCTCAACTTTCTTATTCTTTTTCCATTTTTCTTGGTAAGAATATGATTTTTATTTGTGTGTTTTCTCATCAATTTACCACTTGCTGTCATCTTAAATCTTTTCTTGATAGCTGATTTTGTCTTAAGTTTTGGCATATATATCTCCATAATTAAAAATTATTTTATCTTTATTTTTTCTTTCCAACCATCATCATGGTTAAAAATTTACCTTCTATGTAGGGTTTTTTTTCACAGATTGCAATATCTTCCATTTCTTTAATTATATTTTCAAAAAGTTGAACTCCAACATCAGAATGAACTATCTCTCTTCCTCTAAATCTTAATTTAAAAAGGACTTTATTACCTTCTTCAATAAATTCCTTAGCTTTTTTTAATTTAACTTCTATATCATGCTTTTCTATTGTAGCAGTGAAACGGATTTCTTTTATTTCAACTTGTTTCTGGTTCTTCTTGGCTTCTTTTGCTTTTCTCTCTCTTTCGAACCTAAATTTCCCAAAATCTATAATTTTACAAACAGGTGGCTCGGCGTTTGGAGAGATTTCAACTAAATCTAAGCCTTTTTCGTAAGCTAATTCTATAGCCTTTTTAACTGGCAAAACTCCAAGTTGTTCGCCCGATTCAGTAATAACTCTAACTTCTTTTGCAGTAATCTCCTCATTCTTACGAATATCATACTGCTTAACTGGGGGTCTTCTTCTGTCTATATTAAGCTCCTTTTTATATTGATACGGAAAGAATATTTACCATAGGAAATAAATAAGTCAATATAATTAAATAAGTTTAATCTTTTATTTTAAAATCATTTTAAATTATTAATATTTTATATTATAAAGTCTTATTCTGGATACAATACAACCTTAACTGCCTCACCTTTTTTAAGCAATTTAATTCCTTCTTCAAATTTACTTAAAGGAAATTTATGAGTAACAAGTTTAGATAAATCAATCCTTTTATTCTCAAGCAAAGATTTAATCTGATACCAGGTTTGGAACATAAGCCTTCCAGTTATTCCATGTATATCAAGCCCCTTAAATATTACATCATTATTCAATTTTATAACTGGATCAGAATCAAAGACACCTAAAAGTGATACTCTTCCTCTTTTTTTCATGGAAGAGAGTAATGTTTCTAAAGCAGATTCTTTTCCAGACATTTCTAATCCAACATCGACACCAAGGCCATCCGTTAGATCTTTAACAAATTCCAAAACATTTTCTTTGGTAGGATCTAAAACAAAGCTGGCTCCCATTTCTTTTGCAAGATTTTTTCTTAACTCTGAAACTTCTGTTACTATTATCTTACCTGCCCCACATGCTCTTGCTACTGCTATTGCCATAAGCCCTATTGGGCCTGCACCTGTTATCAGAACATCTTTAGCTGCAATATCCCCAGATAAAACTGTATAAACAGCATTTCCTAAAGGTTCCTGAATTGATGCTATCTCTATTGGTAAATCGGTTGGGTTTTTCCAAGCATTTTCTTCAGGAATAACAAGGTAATTTGTAAATGCACCATCGGTATGAACACCAATAATCTTCATATTCTGACAGATGTGTTTATTTCCTGTTTTACACATATAACAAGTTCCGCATGCTATATGAGTCTCAGCAGAAACATAGTCTCCAACCTTTAAACTTGTCACATCTTTTCCAATCTCAACAACTTCTGCGGCAAACTCATGACCTATTACTCTTGGGGGTTTTATGTTGACTTTTGACCAATCATTCCAGTCATATATATGCAAATCTGTACCACATATAGAAGCTGCCTTTACTTTTAATAAGACTTCTTTGGGTCCAACTTTATCTGGTATTGGTACATCTTTTATAACTAATCCTGCTTCAGGATTTTCTTTAACTATAGCCTTCTGTGTGCCCATATAACCTCCATTAAATAAAAAATATTAATTCTATAAAAATATATGATTTTACTTGATAATATTTAATTCTTTACCTATTTCTTTAAATACTTTTATCGCATAATCTAAATCTTCTTTAGAATGAACAGCATGAACCATCACTCGAATTCTTGCTTTACCAATCGGAACAGTTGGATAACCTATTGCTTGGGCAAAAATTCCTTTTTCGAAGAGTTTAGAGGAAAATTCCCTTGCAATTTTCACATCACCTAAAATAACTGGTGTTATTGGAGTTTGAGTTTTACCAATATCAAAACCAGACTCTTTCATCTTCGATTGGAAATATCTAGCATTGTCCCATAATTTTTCAACAAGAGAAGAAGATGATTTCAAAATATCAACTGCTTTTATTGCAGCACCGACATCTGCCAATGTAACAGAGGAAGAAAATAAAAATGGTCTAACTTTTTGTTTTAAGTATTCGATTAGTTTATTACTACCAGCAGCAAATCCTCCAACTATACCAAAAGCCTTAGATAATGTTCCGACTTCGACATCTACAATGCCATGTAATTTGAAATGGTCGACAATTCCGGCTCCATTTGTTCCAAGAACTCCTTCTCCATGTGCGTCATCAACATAAATCATACAACCATGCTTCTTAGCGACTTCTGTTAAATCAGCAAGAGGTGCTATATCACCATCCATTGAGAAAACTCCATCTGTTATGATAAGCTTTCTGCAGTTTTTACTATTATACTCTTTTAATTTGTTTTCTAAATCTTTTGGATCTGCATGATTAAATCTAATAATAGAAGCCTTAGAAAGTCTACACCCATCAATAATTGAAGCATGGTTCAATTCATCTGAAAAAATAAGATCATCCTCTCCAACAAGAGTTGGTATGACACCTAAATTTGCGCAAAATCCACTCTGTAAATGAATTGTAGCCTCAACATGTTTGAATTCTGCTAATTTTTTCTCAAGTTCAAGATGTTTATCGGTAGTACCAGCAATAGACCTAACAGCTGCAGGACCGACTCCATATTTATCTATCATTTCTTTTGCCGCTTCTTTTAACTCTTTTTTATTAGCAAGACCAAGATAATTATTTGTGCACATGTCTAAGACTTTTTTTCCATTTACTATAGTAGTCGAAGAGAGTTCATCTGAAATAGTTCTGATGGTGTTATAAAGTCCCGATTCTTTTAATTTACTTAATTCTTCATCTATGAATTTCATATTATCCATATTGCCTCCGGCAAGATTTCCTCTTTTCTCAAAAATGATATAAAGATTTTTCAAATTTGCAATAAAATTTTGTTTTGCTTAATCTTGAAAATCAAATATTATGCTATATAATCACCATAGAGCTTTTTGTTATTCTTATCTTTTGTTATTTTTATTATTTTTTGTTTTTACTAATTTTTACTATTTGTTTTTTTTATTATTTTGATTTTTTTGCTATTTGTCTTTTTATTATTTTATTTATTTTTCTTATTTGATTTTTATATTTTAAATGACATTGAAACGAATTTTACTTAAAGAGGAAGAATCTTGGAAAATAAAATTAAAATAATTTTTTTATTTATCTTTTTATCTATTTTAATACAGGTAAGTACAGACAAAACTTTTTCTCAAGGCACTTTAATTCCAATAAATGAATTTCAGCAATATTCAGCTGATAAGAAAATTTCTTACTTGAAAGATGCTATTCCAAAATTTATTTATGAATTAAAGTTAATTTATTATATAACTCTGACAGATAAACCAAAGGATTTATTTTCTTTATGGGAAAATTCTGTTAAAAAAAGTCAAATATCTAATTCTGAAGAAACCATTTTGAAAAAGCAATATTCTTTGCTTACCATTTATACTTTTCAAGAAAAATTAACTTACATCGAAAGAAATTTTGCGACATTAAATAAACAGGAAGATTGTCCAATAGAAATAAAATTTATTAGATCAATATACTTTCTCTACTATAGATTTGAAAATTCAAATGAATACCTAGAATCAAAAAATTATATAGAACAATTTCTTTTAGAAAATAAAATGATTGCTTCTTATTTTATAAATTATACAAATCTAGATAAAATTCAAATAATAATATCTTCAAATTTTGATCAATTTATTGAAATATTTTCTAATGAATTGCTAATCTCAAAAATTAAAACTATAAGATCCGAAGAATTAAAAAAAGAACTTATTTCTAAAATAATAGTTAAGAAACCTTCTTTTATTTCTGATCAGTTAGAAACACTTCTAATGACTAGTTCAAATGATTTTAATTCCTTTTTAATATATGAGATAGCCAATAATTTTAATAGATTTAATAAATCTGAACGGGATAATATCAAGAATCAATTTCAAAAACTTTTACAAAAAAATTCATCTTCGATAATTCATAAAGCAATTTATTTTTATTTTTCCAAAGCCGAATCATCCTTTTATATTGAACAATTTAGAGCTTTTTATAAGAAAGAATCAAATCTTTTGAAGAAAGAATTGATTATTTATCTATTACAGATCAATAATCTTTTCATATATAAAACTATTTTATTAACATATATAAATGAGAGCGATAACTGGATTAAAGACATAATATTTAAAGAAATTGCAGGACATATTCTAGAAAAAAATATTCCATCAGATATGGCTCTTGAATTTTTAAAGCAATTTCAACAAATTCAGGAAGATAGATTTATAAAATTAAAAACTTCATTTCTCTTTTATTTAAAACCAGATGACAAAATTAACCAGGAAATAAGATTTTTAGCATTAACAAGCATAGATAAAAATTTTATAAATGAGATCGATGATACTTTTTCAAAATATCTTGTTTATGAAAAAAATTTTGAAATATTCAAAAAGGCCATTCAAATTACAATCAATCATAATAAAAAAGATATTTTGATTAATTTTACTTCCCTAATTACTGCAAAACAAATTGATCCAAATGATTATCTCAAATTGCCAGATTATTACAACTTTTTATGTAACATTTTCCTCTTTGGAATTACTGAATCTTCATATAAAAATATTTTGACTTTCTACTTCCCTCTTTTAAGGACTATAAATGAAAAAAAGATTCAGTTTGATGAAAATAAATTAAAAGAACTTTACATAAACCTTGATGGTTTGTTTTCAAAAATAGCATATTCTTTTCTTGCTTATGATAATAGTACAACTGAATTACGATTAAGGCTTTTTTCATGGGCAGATAGATACTCACTTGATATTGTTACAAATATACTTTTGACTTTAGAAACTGATAATAAATTGTTAGAAGAGTATGTTAATACAATTGATAAATACCACCCAAGAGAATCAATAGTCAAGGGTTTATTAAATGTGGTTATAAAAAACGCAAGTTTAAATGATAAAATAGTAAATATATTATTGAAACTAATAGAAAAAAATAAAATATATGATCCTTTTTTGACAAACCTTGATGAAAATATAAGCAAAAATAAAAATATAGTTTCACTAATAAACCTATTTTTTCAAAAATCATCTTTTTTCAATTATATATATTCTGTAAATTTAATATTTAAAGACCCAAATCCGGAGAGTTTAAATATTTTATATGACCTTTTTAGATTTATACTTAATAATAATTCTAATGAAAAAAATAAAAATGAGATCTTCCCTTTTCTTATAGGTTATCCTAAAATTCGACCTATAATCTATAAGCTTTTTACTGATAATTCAATAGAAAAAACAAAAAAATTGGCAATAATAGAATTATTTGGCGAACCAGAGTTTTCTGAATCTGCTTCATCTCTTATTTTTCTTCTATCTAAAGAAGATATAAAATCTTCTTCCAAGGTTATAGAGATTATTGGTAAGATGAATAATCCAGAGAAATTTCTTCTGGTTAAGGAGTTTGTAGAAGATTCATACGATAAAAAGGAAATCCAACTTCAATTTGCAAGATCATCGATTTCTTGCATGAGTCATGATTTAATACCATATCTTATCAGACTCACAGATTACAAAGATACAGAAGTAAAAGAAGCAGCACTTACTGCCTTGGGCTATCTCCCTGCTTCAGAAACATTGCCAGTCCTTTTCAATGAATATTTAAGTAGTAAAAATCCAGATAAACTATACAGTTATTATAAAAACTCAAATATGGAATTAAAAAAGTATTGGATAGATTTTTTAAGCAATAAGATAGAAGAAAATAAATTTTTAGATTTAGTTATTAAAGGTGTTTATCCATATAAATCTTATAAATTTGATGATATTTTACTTGAAAAATTATTATCTTTTACCTCAAAACCTTTCTATCTTTCTACAGTGTTATCAAATATAAAGGCTATCCCAAATTCTCAAACAGAAGATACTTTAATGTTGACTCCATTTTTATTTATTTCTGATGAATCCTCTTACTCTATAAGATTTTTAAAACTCATCTCCAAATTGAAAAATTATGAACTTGCTCATTATGCTATTCTATCAAAAAACTTAGAAACATTAGATTATTTTTTCTCTATTTCAGGAAATTTTGAGCAAGTTAGCTATGTCTCACTTTTTGATTTCCTTTCCAAATATCTTGGAAATGAAGGTTTAAAAAGACTAATCCCAGTTATAACAAAGTATTCTAAATCAATAGGAATAGATAATAGTGTCGATTTTTTCTTAAGAGTTAGCGATATTGATGATAGTTATAAAATACTCTTTTCTCTTTATCCATTATATTTAAATTTTGAAAATTGTAGAAAAATTCTTGAAAAAGATTTTTCCCTTTTGCCAATTGTATTAAAATTAGCAGAAGATGATAAAAGGATATATCAACTATTTATTAACCTTATATTCGAAAACAGTATGAATTTTGCTTATAAGTCGTTTGAATATGCTCTATTTTCTTGCAAAGGAACTTTACCAGATCCCTTGGCTGAATTTACAAATAAATTTATAAATAATGAAAAAAGAGAACAAGTAAAGCAATTAGCTTTATTTTATTTAATAACCAATATAAAAAATGATTTTATATTTACAGATGAATTTGTGAATTTAATTGTTACTTCTATCTCAATAGATGATGAAAAACATCTATGGGATATTATTGAATCTTGCCAAAACATTTCCCTACTTAATGAAATACTAGATAAATCTAAATTAAATTTTAAAATTGAAAATTTTGAAATCTTAAAAAGAATTTTGTATTCAAAATCAAGCATCTCAAATAGAAACCTTTTATACACTTTGTTTATTAAAGATAAAGATATGTTTTTTCAATACCTTAATTCAATTAATTCCACTATCCTAGATCCATATCTTTTATCAATAGTAATAAAAAAATCAGAATTTTTGGAATCCACTTCTTTTCATATAATATTAAAATCTATTTTTTCCATTAAAAATGAAGATAAATTCTTACAATCCGTTGATAAATCTAGTATTGAAGAAATTATTTATGATTTATTAAAAAAAGGTAATGACAAAATTGATTATCAAGAAGTTATTACTTCCATAAATTTTCTTATTGGAAAAATATTAGATATTGAAAATGAAGATATTCAAGATAAAAAAGTGTATCAACGATATAAATATTTTATAGAATCTTTGGCAATTTCTAAAATATCAGATTATGAGAAAATTAATTATTTAAATAAATTTTTTGAAAAAAGTAAAATTAAAGAGAAAGATCTTTTTGAAATATTAAATGAAATAGAAATATCAAAAGATATAGATGCTAATTCAATATCAAAAATATACTTACTCTTAATTTTTGTAGACAATTGCAAAGATCTTTCTTTTGCGACCCAGAAATATCTTTCTTATTTAGATATATTTTCAATTCCAGAAAATTTTCTTGAAATAATATTACCTAAACTGGATAATAAAGCTCTCTGTGAATATATTATCAGCAAAAATCCAGATAATGCAATCTTAAAAAAATTCATAAAAATAGTACCTGAACTTGCTTTGTTAAAGACAGATTCTTTTTCTTTATTTTCTGAAAAGGAAATAGCAGATATCTATTTCAACTCGGAAAATATCAAATTTTTATACTTTTTTATTGAGAATTCATCATTTCCAGTAGATAAATTATTCTTATATGCAAAGACCTATGAGAAAAAGAAAAAACTATCGATTGATTTGATAAATTATTCGAAAGTATTTCCCATATCGAGTGTAAACTTAATGCAAATGATTCAGCAAATACCAAATATTAAATCAAAAGAGATAAAAACGAATGATTTTCTGATCAATTATAGTTATTTAATTAATCTTTTTATTTATAATTTTTCAAACTATACAGCCATTGAAAAATATAATTTACTCAATATTATACTTGATATTATGCCAAAATATTTAGATAAAAGTAAAATCAAAATAGATTTAACTTCCTTTAAAGATGAAGATTTATTAAATTTTTATACTTTTATCTTGCAGAGTAGTTATCTTCTTTCAGAAAAAAACCTAGTTTCCTTTATATCTAATTTTGAATTACCAATATATGTTTGTTTTGAAAACCTTTTTAATTCAAATTTGGATGATTTGCATGAGATTATATACCAAATAAATGAAGATAAATATATTGAGTTTGATTCAATATTATTTTATCGATCTGTTTTTGATTTGTTACTAAAGATAACTCAGGAACCAGAAATACTTGAAAAATATATTATAATACCAATAAAAGATAATTTTGAAATATCTAAAATTTTCTGGGAATCAGTCATAAAATATAGAATACCAAATTTAATCTATATCTTTGATAAGTATTTTGGAGGAATTAAATGGGAAAAAATAAGAGACAATTATTTAAAACTTTTCAAATAATATTTTTAATATTTGTATTAAGCGTTATATTATTCCTTCTAAATGTAGATATTAAAGCCGACTTTCAAACAGGTAAATCAGCGACTATATTCATTAATTCTTACCCATATAAGGCAAATATTTATATCGACAAAAAATATGTGGGTCAAACTCCATTTATTATAAGAGATTTAAATACTAAAACATTGAAATTAAAAATTGAAAAAGATAAGTACTTGGCTTTTGAGAAGTCAATAGAAATAATGGAAGGTAAAAAATATGAGAGTTTTTTTATATATCTTCAACCAAAGAATTTTTCACTGTCTGTTTTAGACACATATTCAATAGATATTAAAAAGGATAAATATGAATCGCCAGTAGAAATTGAAAATATACCGAATGGTTCCTATCAGATATATAAAAAAGATAATACAATCTATTTCATTCATGATAATGCCAAATTTTATATTTCAATCTTATCATATCTTTTAACTTTAGGTTCAGCTGGTTATGGTATAATGAATAATTCTGCAGAATTTTACATAGTATCAGCTGTAAGTCTTGTGATTTCAGTTTATTTTTTACTTACTACTTTTTTACCTGCAAAAGAACAGTATATTATAAATTTGAATCCCACATTAAAAGAGGATGAAGTTTTCTTTCAGCAAGCTCAAAACTCAATTAACAAATCTCAATTTAATGATGCCATAAATCAACTTCAGCAAATTATAACTAAATATCCGGAATCCTACTATATACCTCATTCATTATATTATATAGCCTTTTGCTATGATGCGTTAGGTGATTTTGAAAAAAGTAAAAACTATTACGAACAACTTTTACAAAATTATCCAATTATTGATTTTTATGATATCTCTTATTATTCTCTTGGCAAAATATATTATGATGCAGGACTCTTCCAAAAATCAATTCAGTTGTTTCAAAATATTCTTTTTATAGATCAAGAGATAATCTCTGAAGATTATGTGGATGCGTATCTTCTTTTAAATTATTTAAAAATATTTTTAACAACCAATCAAGATTATAAAGATGAAGTTACATATTATTTTCAGAAAGTCATAAAGGGAAGAATAGGTATTTTAAGAGGTGAAGTTTATTATAATATGGCTTTATATTTAATAAAACATGAAAAAAAATCAGAGGCGATAGAACTTCTAGAAAAGATAATAAAAGATAATTTAACCTATATGCAGGAAGCCACAGCTTTACTTTCTCAATTATAAGATTGAGATTTTTCTTTTTTATGTAATCATTCTTTTGGGAGAATCACAAAAAATGGCTTATACTTATATTTTTGGTCCTGTTCCATCAAGAAGATTAGGGATATCATTGGGTATAGATCTTTTACCTTTTAAGACATGCTCTTTCAATTGTATCTACTGTGAATGTGGAAGAACTACTCAATATTTAAATGAAAGAAAGGAATTCTTTCCAGTTGAAAATATTTTTTCTGAGATATCAGATTATCTCTCAAATAATGAATACCCCGATTTTCTGACTTTTTCTGGCTCGGGTGAACCTACTTTATATAGCAAACTTGGTGAATTAATTAGTATGTGTAAAACAGGATTTCCCGAAATTAAAGTGGCAATTTTGACGAATTCCTCACTTTTATACAGGGAAGATGTTAGAAACGAGTGTAGTCTTGCAGATGTCGTTTTGCCTTCTTTAGATTCAGCAAGAGTAGAATCTTTTCTTAAGCTTGATAGGCCATTTGAAAAAGACAAGTTAAATCTTATAATCTATGGTTTAATTGAATTTAGAAAAATGTATGAAAAAGAAATCTGGTTGGAAGTCTTTTTTGCTCAAGGAATTAATGACTCCTTAGAAGATTTAAATGCTCTTCATGATGCTATAATAAAAATAAAACCCGACCTTATCCAACTAAATACTTTAGATAGACCCCCCACTGAATCTTTTACAAAACCAGTATCTAAAAAATTTTTAGAAGATGTTGCCAAAAGGTGGAATGATTTACCAGTAGAAATAATTAGTAGATATAAAAATAGAGATGAAATAGAAAATTATTCAAAAGAATTTGAACTGCAACTTCTATCGGCATTAAAAAGAAGGCCACTTACAAGAAGTGACCTTACTTATGTTTTTAATAAACCAATGGTTGAAATCGCTAAGTATCTTGATATATTAGAATTTGAAAAAAAGATAAAAAATGTAATTTTGAATAAGAAAATCTTTATTCAAATTTTAAACTAATTATTCAATAATCTTTCGATTTTCTATAATCATTTCCCTTTAATAGATTCAAGTAGTTCTTTTAATAATTTTATCTCTTTTTCTTCGATTAATTTATCTTCTTCATCAAAAGGAATAGCAAGTCCTCTTTGAATTATCTCTCTTGCCTTAGAATATTCTTTTTGCTCAATTAAAAATTCTGCATAGAATCTATAGTTTACTCTACCATCTGGTCCGTATTGTAAAGAAAGTTCATAATATTCTTTGCATTTTGCTTTACTTTTTCCAGGAACTTTTTGATAAAGACGACCTAATAACATATATGGAGCACCTTTATTGAACTTTGGATCTATTTCTGCTGCCTTTGTGGCTGCTTTTTCCATAGGCCCAACTGCTGACAAACTTGCCAAAATACCGTTCTCCTCTCCCCAGCTTCCTAGACAAACTCCAAAATAATAGTACCCTTCTACTCCATTAGGATTTAACTTTGTGGCCTGCTCAGCAGCATTTTTCCCAGCAGTAAAATTCTCTTTTTTTGTTTTGCTATCTGTAATAAATTCATTTGTGTAGAAATGAACTGCTCTAGCAAATTTCCATGCGGCTTCATATGAGTTTGGATTTTGTTCATAAAGTTTTTTATAATACTCATATGCAGCTTTTGCTCCAGCAAAAGAGTTCCTATTCTTCCATGGGGTATCATCAAAAGAGAAAAATAGTAAAGCTAGTATCATTAATAAAGGTAAAAGATACTTGAAGTATTTCTTCATATTTCCTCCATTAGAAATAAAAAATCACAATCAATATTTACATAAAAAATTTTAATTAAAATGAACTAATTTGTCAATATTTGATAACTTACAATATTCTTATCTGAATCTAATATCAAAAGTCCGAATGTACCAGAAGGGGATTTAGAAAAAGATTTTACTTTTAAATAGTAAATATTACCGGTTGCTTCAAATGTCGCAGTAGGTTGATTGCTCAATATAGTCATCCCTCCAATCTGATCTTCATATGTAATATCCGAGGTGTAGATCTTTTCTAAAAGATTGTTTTTTTCATCAAAGATTTGAAAAAACAGATCTTTGAACGAAAACTCCTTTTGGTAAACTTCATCATTGTAACTATCAGCAAGATATATATAGTAAGTTTTAAGAACTTGAGTATTAAATTTTATAACAATAGAACCACTTTTTATTTCTATAGTATCAAGCTCAATAACTTGTTCACTAAATAAACTTTCAATTTTTGATTCATAACCTATTGGATTTACAAAATCATATTCTTTTGGTTTTAAACCTTTTCCCTCACCTTCTAATTTTATACCAAAGGTACCCTCATAAATAAGGCTTATGGGTTCAACTAAAATACTTATAATGTTTGATTTTGCGATAAATTTTGCACAATAATCAGAATTTAAGGATGTTATACCACCATCTTCTGCATCAGAGACATATATATTTTCATAAAAATTATTATTTTCATCCATTACATGAAACCATAGACCATCGAGAGTGAAATATGTTCCAAAAACATTATTATTGTAAGAATCAACTAAAATCAAAGTATATTCTTTACCTTTTTCAACAAGATATGTAAATTTTATTGCTTTAGAGTCAGTTATTTTATATTGGTCAAGATTGTATTTTTTTAATGCATCTTTATGTAGTTCGTCAAAGATTGATTTTGAAATTTTATAACTAACTTTTTTATTTTTTGAACTTAAAAGAGCAAGACCAAAAGTGCCTGCTGAATTTATTGAAGTCCCTCTTACTCTAATATATATAATAGATTCTAAAGGTTTGAAAGATGCTAAAAATTCCTTTTCAGAAGTTGTTATCCCACCTTCCTTAAAGGGAGATTTATAGATATCTGTTGGATATGGAGTCTTCTTATCCTTTTTATATAACGATACTAAGGCATATTCAAGGGTATATTTTGCTCCAAATGCTGGTGAATTATATGAATCAATAACAAAAAGGTTATATTGCAAGGAAGGATCAACTTCAAATTCTAAAAAAATGTCCTTTTCTGGCTCAACAGTAAAAGTGTCAAAAATATTTGATTGGAAGCTTATAAAAAAAACTAAAAAAATAAAAATGAAAACAAAAATTAGTAATAATAATTTTTTATTCATAACTTCATCCTTTCTATAAATTTTAATTCCCTTTTTTTATAATTCAATAGAAAAAAATTTGTTTAATATTTTTTAATACCGATTTAGTTTTTTGATTTATTTGAAATTTAGGAATATTACTGTTCCTTCACCAATCAATGAATATAACTCAAGATATATATTGTAGAGATTGCATATTTCTTTAACTATAGATAAGCCAATTCCACCGACTTTCTTTGTTTTATCATTAAAACCATTTTTTGCCTTATAGAATCTTTCAAATATTAAATTTAATTCATCTTTTGATATTCCAACACCATTATCCTTAATTATTAAAGAAAAACTAAATTCTTTTTTTTCATTAATTTCTGTATTAATACTAAAAAATCCATATCCTTTTTTAATAAGTTGAATTGTTAATTCTGATCTATATTTATCTGCTTTTTCTTTTTTATAAAGATAAACATCAAGAGTTTTAGTTAAGCTATTATTATGTAATATCGAATTTTTCAAAATATTTTCTATTAAAGATCTTAAATGGTTTCTTCTAATTTTATAAAAAATATCTTTATCTATATCCTTTCTGATTTCAATATTTTCTTTATTAAATAGATATAGAACTTTTTCAAGATAAATTTCTAACTCCTCATCTATTGATATTAACGGAATTAAATCTTGATTTATATCCTTTTTACTGGAAAATAGATTTATTTGATCCACTAGTTCTGTAATCCTATCGATTTCACTATCAATCGCCATAATTGTATTAGCTGAGATTTTTATTATACCATCTTTGATTCCATAAATATATGACCTTATTATATTAATAGGAGTTGAAATATCATGTGTAATTTCAGAAGTTATCCTTTTACGAAACTCCTGATCGATTTTAAGTTGCATCGATAACTTATTAAATGCATCGACTAATAAACCAAGTTCATCTGAATTTTTATTTTCAATAGTTTCTCCATAATATCCATTTGCTAAATTGATAGTTTTTTTTACTAAATTTCTAATAGGTTTTGTAAATTGCTTAGCGATAAAATAAGATAAAGGAAAAGAGATCGCAAGCAAAATCAAATAAAAGACTAAAAATAATAATCTAATTTTTTCCATGAAATTTTTTGCAGCTTCATTATAAAAAATCATATTAATTGTGTATATTCTTAGAGGAGCAACCCTAAATATATATTGTTCCATGAAAAAACCAGGTTTAAGTTTAGGTGGTGTAAAAATTCTTTCCTTTCCAAATTGCCAAGGTTGTTCTTTTGTGTTATCCATTCTAGGTGGAAGCATGGGTAAAAAGACAAAGCTGCTTTTATTATAAGAAAATACTAATACTCTATTAAAAAAAATAACACAAGAAACTATATACTTATTTTTTATTAATAGATCATTTATCTCGGATAATCTTTCAATATTAATTTTTTCTTTTGCATTAAGATTAGAATTATTGCTTTCATTCCCACTATACTCAAAAGTCTGCTTTTCTAAAATAGATTTTAAGTTTTCAATAAATGTTTCTCTTTCTTTATCTATATCTTCAGCAAGGAAAAAACCAAACTGCCTAAATATCATATTTTGAAAAAAGAAGTAGGAAAAAACAAAAACAATTAAGAGTAATAGACTTATTGCTAAAAATAATTTTACCCATAAATACAATTTTATTTTTTTCATTTCATTTTAGCTTTTTATTAATCCTTAAATTATTTTCCATTTTTTTACTTTTAAATTTTACTTTTAAATTCTACTTTTAATAAATTTTACTTTTAAATATATTTGTTTTTTACTTATTACTTCATTCGGTTTTTTTCTTTGTAATTTTTTTTCTTTATAATTTTTTTTTTATTACATTTTCATTTATTTTTTTCTATCATTTTTATTTCATCTTTTTATTTTACCTATATTTGTTTTTTATTTATTAATTCTTTTACTTATTTTTATGATTTTTTTTCTACAAAAACTAATTTTCTTCCATCAAAACTTTATCATAGAAACTCTTTTTTATAAAAACTCTTGGTTTTTAATCTAAATCTATTTTATAACCAAGTCCGAATACTGTTTTTATATAATCTTTCCTAAGTTTCTTTCTTATATTTTTTATATGAGTATCAATAGTTCTATCTGATATTATGGTACCATCAGGTGTGATGGCATCAATAAGTTGATCCCTTGTAAATACAACTTTAGGATTTTGAGCAAGTTTATAAAGAATTTCAAATTCAGCTTTTGTTAAATCAATCTTTTCTTCTCCAATTTTCACTAAAAAATACTTCCTATCTAATTCAAGATCTTTATAAATTATTCTGTCTAAATTTATTGAACTTGTTCTTTTTAATATTGCCCTGACTCTTAAAATTATTTCATAAGGGGTTACTGGTTTAACTACATAATCATCTGAACCTAAAAGTAAACCCTCAATTTTATCTTGATCACTTCCCTTAGCAGTCAACATAAGTACTGGAATATTTTTTATTTCTCTAACCTTTTTTAAAACATCATCTCCGCTAATACCAGGAAGCATTCTATCTAAGATAATACAATCAATCTCATTATTTAAAACAATTTCAATGGCTTTTTCACCATTGTCAGAAGTAAATACTTTAAATCCTTCTTTTTCAAAGTAAAGTTTTAATATTTCTAAAAATTTTATTTCATCTTCAACAATAAGTATCTTCATCTTTTCCCTTCTTGTTTATTTAATATTTATATGACAAACTTCGCAATAACCTTATAACGAATTGATTTAATAATCATTTAACAAGTTTACTAATAGTGATAGATCAAACCTATTAATAATTATATAACAAATTTTGAAAAAATTGTGAAGTTAAAATGAATTTTTTATGAAATTTATCAACTTTTATTGACCAAAAATTAGAAAGTGTTATTTTATGCATAAGCTTGATATATTATCATTTGTGCTTTAAGAAATTATATATTTTTTTACCAATATTATTTGTAAACTGAATTTTAGGAGTATTCTATGATTGAAAAGATTGCTGAAAAAGTATTTAAGCTTTCAAAAGCCGAACAAACAGAAATTTTGTTTTATCATACTGTGGACGCCTTGACAAGATTTGGTCAAAATCAGATTACTCAACATGTAGAATCTGATAACCAGAATATGACTATCAGAATGCTTGATAAAAAAAGAACAGCTTCTATATCTATTTCTAATTTCTCAGATTCCGTAATAGAAAAAGCATTGGAACAACTTTATAATATCTTAAATTTACAGATTCCTGACGAAAGGCTTTCTGATCTTCCAGAAAATACAAATTACAAATCCGAACTAAAACAAAGTGATTCCTTCAAGAAACTTGATGAATCAATAAGATCGGATTTTGTTAAAGAATCGGTTGATTATCTTAAAAAGGAATCGTCTATAGCTGCTGGTATTTGTAGTCAAACAAAATCTACAATTACCCATATGACAAATAAAAATTATTCTCATATCTATCATGATTGGAAATTTTCATTTTCATTAAGCGCAAAAAATGATTATGGCATAACTAGAGAAGAATTTAATGGTACAACTTTAGATAACTTTAACCCAGAAGAACTAGCTGAAAAATGCATAACTTCTTTAAAGTTATTAAAAAACAAGAAAAAGATTAGTGCTGGTAAATACGACATAATTCTTACACCTGCTGCCTTTGCAGAACTCTTAATCTATCTTTTTTATTTTAGTTTCTCTGCGAAGGCTTATCATGAAAAAAGATCCTTTATGGTAAACAAAAAAGGCCAGCAGATATTTTCTCCACTTCTTACTATTATAGATAATCCTAGACAAACGGAAGGTCCAGCATTATACTATGATTTTGAAGGAAGTCCAACGACTAATACTGTTCTGGTAGATAAAGGAATATGTAATAATCTTGTTTCAAATAAATATTATTCGAAAATTCTTGGTATTCCAAATACTGGAAACTGCTTATCTCCAACAACTTTAGATTGTTATCCTCTTAGACCAGAAGTTTTACCTGGGGAAAAAAGCCTAAAAACAATGATAAAAGAATCAGATAATGTCCTTTTAATCAATAGATTACATTACTTAAATATCATTGACCCATTATCTGTTATGGTTACTGGGATGACAAGAGATGGAGTATTTTTGATAGAAAAAGGTCAGATTACTAAAAGCACTAACAATTTAAGATTCACAGAATCTGTTTTAACGGCTCTTGCTAATATTGAAGAGCTTTCTTCTGATCTTTTTGAATGTGAGTATTTTATTGGTTTAATGAAAGTTCCGGCAGTAAAAATAAAGAATTTTAATTTTTCTTCTGCAACAGAGTTTTAATTAATTGGAGGTAAAAATGTTTGATCTATGTGATAAAGTTTTGAATTACGCTCAACTTTTAGGTGCTTGTTATGCAGATATTAGAGTCATAATAAGAGAGACTGAATGGTTATATACAAAAAATGGTAAACTAGAAAGTTATAGCATTAACAAAGAAGAGGGATATGGTGTTAGAGTTATAGTCGATAATGGTTGGGGATTTGCTTCAATATCAAACTTAAATAAAGAAAATTTTGAAAAAGTTGTTCAAAAAGCTATATCTATAGCAAAAGCTTCTAGTAAAGTTAGACGGGAACCAATAATTTTAGCGAAAGAACCATCTTATCAAGATATATGGTCTTCTACCTATCTGATAGATCCATTTACTGTTCCTTTCGAAACAAAATTAAATACCCTTCTTGAAATAGATGAAATACTCAGGAAAGAACCATCTGTCAAAATAGCTGAGGCAGAGATGAGATTTAGAAAGGAACATAAATATTTTGCTAGTACAGAAGGTTCAAAAATTTTACAAACAACCGTAGTTTCTGGTGCAGGTTATGAAGCAACTGCGATAGATGAGAATGATGTTCAAAAAAGAACTTTTCCTATGGCATTTGGTGGTCAATTTATGCAGATGGGTTATGAATTGATTCAAGGATTGAAATTAAAGGAAAATGCTCCAAGAATAGCATCAGAAGCAGCTGCACTATTAAAAGCAAAGGAGATAGAACCTGCAAAAAGAGATCTAATAATTGGAAGTGAACAACTTGCACTTCAGATTCATGAATCATGTGGGCATCCATCCGAATTAGATAGAGTTCTTGGTTATGAAGAAAACTATGCAGGAAGTTCTTTTATAACTGTAGATAAATATAAAAATATGCATTATGGTTCAAATATTGTGAATCTTGTAGCAGATTCGACTTTACCAAATGGGCTTGGAACATTTGGATATGATGATGATGGAGTTAGGGCTCAGAGATATTTTATTGTAAAAAATGGTTTATACCAAAATTATTTTACAAATAGAGAATTCGCTCCAATAATTGGTGATGAAAGAAGCCATGGATGCAACCGAGCAGACCATTTCAGCTCAATACCGATTATTAGAATGATTAACCTTTCTTTATTACCTGGTGATTATGAATTGGATGAAATGATCGCAGCTACAGAAGATGGATTATTTGTCGATGGTGTTAAAACATGGAGTATTGACCAAATGAGACTTAATTTTCAGTTCACTTGTGAAATCGGATATAGAATAAAAAATGGTAAACTTTCCGAGATGGTCAAAAATCCTACATATCAAGGGATTACACCAAATTTTTGGCAAAGCTGTGATATGATCGCAAATGAAAAATATTGGATACCATGTGGAGTTATAAATTGTGGTAAAGGCCAACCAGGACAGGTAATGATGATGACCCATGGATGCTCACCAGCTAGATTTAAAAATATAATGACTGGAATAGTTAGAAATTAGATAAGAAAATATTAAGTGACAGGTTATTTAAAACCACCTCTTAACTTACTTTATCCTCATGAAAAGCTTTTCTTAAGTAGTTCATATTGTAGTATTTGTAAAAATCTTTCGAAGAGAAAACTTTTTTTAAACCGAATTTTACTTAATTACGATTCTTTATTTTTTTATACCCTTTTTACTTTAGCTATTCCAAATTATAATTTTTCAATATCTCCGTTTTTTTGTAGATACACACTGACAAATCGTTACTATTTATCAGATAATGGTTTACTCGATTATTTCTCTGATTATTCTTCATTATTTTCATCTTTAAAGTTTCTAGATGATTATCATGATGAAAATCCAATCAAATCTAAATTATCTTTTACTTTATTTAAATTCCTTACCAAAACTATAAAGTATATAAGTCATAAAGAGATTTATAACATTATTAGGAGTAAAAAAGATCAAACTAAAAATGAAATAGAAGAATTGATAGAATTTATTCAAACTATTATACCTCTAGATTATATTAATTATTCTTATAGAAAACCAATCTCAATTATAATATCAAATCTTATTAAACTTCTTTTTTATATAGATGCAATAGATGATTTTGAGCAAGACTTTAAAAACAATAAGAAGAATATTCTTATTGATTTATACCAAAGTTCTTATAACAAAATTACCCAGATTAAAATGAAAGAAAATTTTATTCTTTTAGAAAAAATAAAAAAGGAGTGCACATTTTCATTAAACTTAGCATTAGAACAGGTTGATATTCTTCCAAATAAAGATTTTTCTCACATTATAAAACTCTACTTTACAGATTTAATCCCTTTTTTATTGGATAGGAGTTTATTGAAAAACAATTGCGACCAAATATTTTGTAAATACAAAATTCAATCTTTATAGTAAAATTTTATTTCAAAAGATCCATTTTTCTTATCAATTTGTTTATTTTCTATTTCAACTGAGCTTTTGTCATATATTTGATTATAAAAATCAAGTATAGCACCACTTATCTTTTGATATTGGATATTTTCATGAGGGAAACTATAGTTTATCTTTATAAGATAGAATTTTTCTTCTTTTGATTCAAGACTTATCTCTATATTTGAAGGTAATGGGAAAAGACTTCTTAAATAAAAGAAAAATAATAATATGATTCTTCTTATTCCCTGAAAATCTCCTAATATTTCCTTATTTTCAACATTTTCAGGTAAACTTATAGTTGTATCTTTATTTCTAAATATTCCCTTAAAATAATGATTAACAAGTGTAAACAAGCTAACAAGATTAAAAGGAAGATTCATTGATTCTACTTTTTTTATACCCAATCTTGAAAGAAAGATTATATCATCAATAAAAGCCATCATGAGTTGACCGGCTTCATTTATTATTTTTACATCATTGACAATTTCTTCTATATTCTCGCCCTCAACACCATCTTTTATTATCTGTGAAAATCCTAAAATCGAATTTAAAGGAGAACGAAGCTCATGAGCAAAATCAGATAAAAAAGGGACAATGGTTTGTCTTAAAATAATAAATTTATCGTCTTTCTCATCTTCGATTTTTATATTTAAAGGAACTAAAATAATTATCCTTTTATCAGAAACAATTTTTCCAAAGACTCTTTTTGATAATGTAATATTTGGATTTACCTTTAGTTCAACGGTATTAATAGGGTTTAATAGGCTTAAACTATCAGAAGAAATTAAAGATTCTATTGAAAATTTTTCTATCAATAATAAAGAAAAATCATCTACATTGATATTACTTTTTTTTATTTCTCTTTCTATCTGAGCATAACCAAATTTATTAGCATCTTCAAACAAACCTTTTTCATTAAAAATAATTATTCCAACAGGGATAATATCGAGAATTTTTTTCTGAAATAATATTAATGAATTGTAAAATTCTCTCCTTTCTTTTAATATAGATACTAAATTATTTAATCCAAACCTTATATTGTCTATTTCAGATATTTCAATTGTTTTTTCATTTGTATTATATTTACCTTCTAAAATATACTTAATAAAAATATATTGGTTAGTCAAAAAATAAGATGTGGCTTTTTCGACTTTTAGGATTAAAAAATAAAGTAAGAAATTGATAAGTAAATAAACGATTATTGAGATTATTAGTATTTTAAAAGTTATACTATAAAAAAGCATTCTCGGAACTATTAATATACATACTCGAGAAAGAAAACTTTCAGTAAAAAAAACTTTATACTTACCATTTAAAAAATATCCACTCTTTTTTTCAAGGAAAATATTATCAAATATTTCAAGAGGAAAGGGGGGTGATTTTGTAAGGTGTATCTCATAATTTAATATCGGATCTCTAAACAAGATGGAAGAATTTTTATTTATAGATCTATTTAATAGTATTACCTCATAGAGTTTCGTGTTTTCCATAAGATTAGCAATAAGATTTGTTTCATTAATAAGAAAAAGATTTAATTTTTTATTTTCATAAGAAATTAAAATTGATGAAATAATAACTATTATAATGAAAGTGGCTATCGAAATTGGGAAAAAAATTTTTATAAAGAGATATTTTTTAAAAGAACTTTTTTTTACCTTCTTTTCATTTATTTTGTTGTTATTTATAAATTTCATTTTTTTCATTTTTTTAGCTCTTTTAAACTTAGAAATAATAAAAACAAAATAATTTCATTTTTGCTTTTTATTTATACTTTTTCAAAAATTAACTGTTAATAATTATCTCATTATACTTAATCAAACTATATTTAATCAATTAAAAAAGACCATGGATATTTCCATTATCATCTATATCAATAGTTTTATAAGCTGCATCTTGTGGGAGACCTGGCATTCGCATAATATCACCAGTAATTGGAATTAAAAATCCAGCTCCAGAAGCTATCTCGATCTGCCTTACTGTAACTAGAAAGTCTTTTGGTCTTCCAAGTAATTCGGGGTTATCCGATAGAGATTTTTGAGTTTTAGCTATACAAACTGGTAAATTGTCAAAGCCATATTTTTTAATCTGCTCTAAATCTTTTTTAGCTGAAGGTGTATAATCAACAGCTTCTGCTCCATACATGGTTGAAGCAATCTTAAATATTTTTTCTTCAGTTGTTAAACCAAGTGAATAAAGGGGGTTTGATTTTTCCTTTTTTTCGTTGGCTAGTTTTGTAACTATCTTAGCCAGATCTAACATCCCTTCACTTCCTTTTGCCCATCCTTCGCAAATCGCATAAGGAATATTCCTTTGTTCAAGTAACTTAAATAATCTATCGAGTTCTTCCTTGGTGTCTGTATTAAAAAGGTTTATTGCAACAACTGCGGGAGTTCCGAAGATTCTAATATTTTCAATATGTTTTTCGAGATTCGGAAATCCTTTTTCAACTGCATCTGGATCTGATTCATTTATTTGTTTTAATTTTTTCCCTCCATGAAATTTTAATGCTCTAATTGTAGCCACGAGGACGACAGTTGAAACATCGAAACCAGCCTTTCTACTTACGAGATCGAAGAATTTTTCTGCTCCAAGTTCAAAGGCAAATCCAGCTTCAGTTATAGCATAATCTCCAAGATTTAATGCTAATTTGGTAGCTATTATTGAGTTTGCACCTTGAGCAATATTTGCAAAGGGACCACCATGAATAAATACTGGATTTCCTTCTATAGTTTGGACTAAATTTGGTTTTATAGCATCTTTTAACAAAGCAGCAGCAGAACCATTGACTTTCAAGTCTCTTGCATAGATTGGTTTTCCTTCTATATCAAAACCAACTAAGATTTTCCCTATCATATCTTTTAGTTCTTTATAGCTTTCAGCTAGACACAAAATAGCCATTATTTCACTTGATGCTGTTATATCGAAACCAGTTTCTCTTGGGTAGCCATTTACAGCACCACCGAGTCCTATTATTATACTTCTAAGACTTCTATCGTTCATATCCATGGTTCTTCGCCATCTTATTGCACGTAAATCAAGTTTTATTGAGCCTTTATTTATTTCATTGTCTACAGCTGCAGCAATTAGATTATGAGCCTTTTCAACTGCTCCTATATCACCTGTAAAATGTAAATTTATATCTTCCATAGGTAAAACCTGAGAGTATCCACCACCAGTTGCACCACCTTTAACTCCAAAAACAGGTCCTAAAGAAGGTTCTCTAAGCGCTAAAAAAGACCTATAACCTAGTTTTCTAAGTCCATCATGTAAACCTATAGATGTTGTTGTTTTGCCTTCACCTGCAGGCGTTGGAGTAATGGCTGAAACAAGAATTAATTTACCTTTAGGATTTTGAATTCTAGATTGGAAATATTCATACGAAATTTTTGCCTTATATTTACCATATAATTCTAAAGCATCCTCATCTATACCGTTATTTTTTGCAACTTCATTTATTGGGAGCAACTTAGAATTTCTAGCAATTTCGATATCTTTAAGAACACTCATAATTACCTCCTATTCTTTTTCTATTTAGGAGCTAAAACCATCGCTTCCCCGGTTACGACTAACGCATTATTTTGATTATAAATTTCGGTTAAAAGAATGACCCTATTTTTTTCTTTTATGATTTCTTTTACAGTAACTTTTGCTTCAATAGTATCTCCAATATAAACTGGAGCCTTAAAGTTTAAAGATTGAGAAATATATATCGTTCCTGGTCCAGGGAGTTTTGTCCCTAAAACAGTAGAAATAAATGAACTAACTAAGAGTCCATGGACAATTCTTTTTCCGAATTTTGTAGAATTTGCATAAATTTCGTCTATATGTGCTGGATTTGTATCTCCAGTAATACCTGCAAAAAGATAAACATCTGATTCAGAAATAGTTTTTCTAAAAGTTTCAGATTGATTTACAGATAACATATCAATAGTTAAACCTTTCATTTAAATCCCCCTTAACTTTATGCAAAAATTTACAAGTTTTAATTATTAAATTATCATTAACCTACTTTTTATATTTTAAATCAAAATAAATCATAGTAAAGAAGAAAAATTTCGAAAATTTTTGTAATCAACTTATAAATATTTACTATTTAATAGTAAAAAGGGAAAATAAAGTAAAAAAGGAGATTTTATGAAAGACATCAACCTAACAGTTATTAGTGGAAGACTCACTGCTGATCCTCTTTTTAGAGAAACTAAAAATGGGAAAAATTTCTGCTATTTTGGCCTTGCCTCAAACAATTTTTTCAAAAAAGAAGATAATTGGCAAAAGGAACCTACTTTTATTCTTGTTAAGTGCTGGAATAATCTGGCTGTGCAGAGTTTTGAGAGTTTAAAAAAGGGAAGTCAAGTCGTTGTATATGGCAAGCTTAAGTATTCAAATATAGAATCAAATGGTGAAACCCGAAAAAGTATAAATTATATTCAAGCTCAAAAGATTGATAAAGTTCCAAAAATCTTGATAAAAGAAAAAGACAATGAACTTGAAGATAATAATTTTTCAATCAAGAAAAAAAAGGTAAAACAAATTGTCATTGATGATCAGAACCTTGTTAGCATAGAAAATTAATACTAATGACTTCCTAATAATGTAGACTCTTAAAACTCAAAGGGTTGTTCCATAAAGTTATGGACAACCCTTTTTTATACCTTTGACTTTTGTTAAATTTTTATTATATTTAAAAAAGCAAGATTTACAAATAATGTAAGCATAATTATATAAAAAAAGGGAACTTGATGAAGCTTTTATATTTTGGCGAGAAAACTGAATTGACATTAAATACTGGTAAATTTCTCATATCAGATGGATTTCAGTTTTTTATATCAGAAGGGAAAGTCCCATTACAGGATATTTTAAAAAAATATATTCCTGATGTCATTATTGTTGATTCATCTATTATTATTAAATCAGCATATGAAATAATAAGAGAGATAAAACAGGATCCATTATTAAAGCATTGTCCAGTATTCCTTTTAACATCAGAGGGAGAACTAAATGATCTTGATACACACCTCGATCTTGGTATTGACGAGGTTGTATTAAAACCTTTCGATGTTAGATATCTTTCAAATCGAATAAAATTATTCTATAGAATGTTTATAGCAAAAGATAACAATCCTTTAACTGGATTACCAGGTAATAGAGCTATTTCAATAAAACTTCAAAATTTAATAATTAATCAAGATAACACGAAATTTGCAGTTATTTATGCAGATTTAGATAATTTCAAACCTTACAATGATATTTATGGATTTTCAAAAGGAGATGAAATTATTTTATATACTGCAAAACTTTTAGAAGATACACTAAAAAAGTATTCGAGTTCACCTTTGGATTTTTTAGGTCATATTGGGGGAGATGATTTTTTAGTCATTTCAATACCAGAAAATATAGAAAACATTTGTAACTTTATAGTTAAAAAATTTGATGAAGATGCGCCATCTTTTTATAATGAACAAGATAGAAAACAAGGGTTTATTCTTACTAAAGATAGAGAAGGAAATCTTAAACAATTTCGATTTCTTTCAATATCCTTAGCTGTAGTCACAAACTTAAAAAGAAATTTTGATTCGATAAGTGATTTATCAAAAGTTGCAGCAGAAGTAAAAAAAGTAGCAAAATCAAAAGAAGGATCTTCATGGTATGTAGATAAAAGAAACGGAGATGTGCAAAAAGAAAAGGAATTCCTTACAAATAATAATATAACAGAGAGAAGAAATTCTACATACAATTTAAAAAGCAAAGGTTCGATACTTCTAATTGATGATCAAAGAACTATTTTGGAATTTTTAAAAAGCTTGCTCGAATTTGAAGGGTATGAAGTAGATGCAGAATTACTCGCAACTAAAGGGTTACTTAAATCTTCCTATAAAAAGTATGACTTGATTATTACGGATATTTCAATGCCAGAGATGGATGGATTGACTTTTATTAAAGAGTTAAGAAATAGAAGATATGGTTCTAATGTCCCTGTAGTTGTTGTATCCGCGTACAGTAAAAAAGAACTGATTTTGGAAGCATTAAAGCTTGGGGTTGTAAAATATTTTAGAAAACCGATTGATAATAAGGATTTTTTAGAAGCCATAGGAAATATTATCCAAGTAAATAGAAATTTTTAAGAATAATTTTTGAAAATAATTTTAATTTTTTAAAAAATATTTTGAGGGAGCATAAGCATGTCTGAAATTTACAAAGATGAAGGAGTTTCTGTTCATGATCAGAATGCTTTACGGCCAGCATTTAGTTTTGACCTTCAAAAATATAAGACAAATAATTCAATTAATGATGCTTTAATTATTGTAGGAGCACCTTTTATAAATCCAATAAAAAAAGACAAGATTGTTATTTCACCTACCCTATTTTCTGAAAATAAAATATTTTATGAGTTTGATTTGAAAGACATAATAACATGGGAAGAGATTGATAAGATTGTCAATTCAAAAGGTACTACTATAACTTTAATCAAGTTATATATAAAAAAAGGAACGATTGGAATAAGATACGAACCAGTCTTGTTTCAATAGAAGGCTATTAGATAATATTTATATTACTATATTAATTGATAACTTTCAATTATACCACCAGCTACAATCAAATCTTTATCATAAATTACTACTGATTGGCCACAGGAAGAAGCTTCAACTTGTTTTGAAAAATCCACATTAAACTTTATTTTGTTATTTTCTTTTAGTATTTTAACTTTAGCTTTTTCTTCCTTCGATTTGTATCTTACCTTTGCTTGATATTCAATATTACCATCAAATCTATTTTCTGGTAAAAACAAGTTCACACAATTTGCCTTTAATTCTTTAATAAAAGGTCTTCGACCGATAACTACTTCTTTCTTCTTTGAATCTATTTTTCTGACATACATTCTTTTACCAAAGGCTATGTTCAATCCTTTTCTCTGTCCTATAGTATATCTAAATATTCCATTATGTTTTCCTATAATCTGCCCATTTTCATCAACAAAATAACCTTCAAGATCAGACTCATTTACTCCAAATTTAGATATATAATTTTTATATGAATCTTCATTTACAAAACAGATATCAAATGATTCTTCTTTGTTAGCAATATTTTCAAATCCTTCTTCAGTAAGTATTTTCTTTACTTCTTCTTTGCGATAGTCACCTAGTGGAAATATTATATCTTTTAAAATCGATCTATGAATCTGCCATAAAAAGTAAGATTGATCTTTTTGAATATCAATTGCTTTTTGAATAAAATAGTTGGTGTTTTCATCTTTATAAATTTTAGCATAATGACCTGTCGCTATTTTTTCTATTTTAAATTTATGCTTTATTATATTATAAACAAGACCGAATTTTATATATCTATTGCATCTGACACAGGGATTAGGAGTCAAACCATTTAAGTATGAATCATAAAAATTTTCTTTTATAACTTTATCAAAAATGCTTCTTATATCAATGATTTCAAGTTTCATTCCCAATTTTTTAGTTGTAATATAAAGATCTTCCGAGACTCTTCTACCTATGGGAAAATTAAATGCTACTACTTCATATCCCATTTTTTTGAGTAAAATTGCAGCAAATGTAGAATCAGCACCCCCACTAAAAGCAAGACCAACTTTATCTTTCAATTTAATTCCCTCGATTTTTCTAGTCAAAGCTAAATTTAGTCAGATTTTATTGATGTTTATTAAATTAAATGCATAAAATAATTAACATAATGACAAGAAAATGAAATATTTTAAAATATTAAATTGAGAGATAAATTTTATATGATAATTTCAGTTAAAATTGATGTAAAAAATCGTTCAACACAACCTTTCTATAAATAAATTTTAAGGGAGAAATTTATGAATTTTAAGAGTGCTTTTTATAATTGTTTAAATCAAAAATATGAAAAAAGATTTGTAAAAATTTTAACCTTAAAATTATTGGAAAACAACATTGAACAAGCCTACCAAATAATTGAAGAGATAAATCAAAAAGCTCCACTAATCTTTGAATCATATATTAAAAACAATAAAACTTCTGATAAAATTGCTATTATGCATATAAGATTAGCCTGTTTTTTCCTTTCAGTTTATAGCTCCCTTAGAATTTGTTATAAAGAAAAGGAAAACTTATTAAAACTGCTAGAGGATATTTCTTCTCAAATTTTTTATAATGAAATAAAATTTTTACTAAAAATTTCTTTTTTATTCTCAAAAAACAAATTAATAGCAATATGGAATTATTTCATTCTTTTGCAAACATCAATAATAAAATTATTTTTTTCAGATTATATAATATTAGAAAAAGATTATCAAGATCAAAAGATTCATATCATTATCAAACCAGATATCTATGTTACTTTTTTTGAAAAACATAAATCTGAGTCTTTGACATTAAGTTTTTTATCCTATTTTGATGCGTTAATAAAAGTAATTGAAAAGAACTATACTCAACTTTTAATAGAAAAAAAGAAAGATTTAAATAATTTTACTATTTCTTACCTTATTTATTATGGAAACAAATAAATATTTATTATAGAAACAAATAAAATTCTGGAAGAAAATATGAGTAATAAAAAGATTTTGATTCTATATAAAGATAAGAGTGATGATATTCTTAATTCTCCATTTTTTGCTTATCCTAAAGAAAATATGGATCTTAATGATTTTATTGAAAGAAAATCCTTTTCTTTTATAGATAGAACTTTGGCTGAGCAGGATTCAAGTAAAAAACAGATCATCCCCTATATTATTATTCAGGATAAAAACGGTAGATTTTTTACATATAAAAGAAAAGGAAATGAAAAAAGATTACATGGATTTTTCTCAATAGGGGCTGGCGGTCATATAGATCTTGAAGATTTAAAAATAAAAAAAGATAAAGAATTTCTCAAATTTGAAAATATGAATATCTCAAATTTGGATGAAAAGAGATTCAAACTTAGTATAAATGATTTTTATGAAATTATTAAGATTACATTGATAAGAGAAATATATGAAGAAACTGGGATTATTATAGATAAAAATGGATTTGAAGAAAGATGTGAATTTTTAGGTATTATCAATGAGGATATCTCAGATGTTGGTAAGGTTCATTTGGGATTTGTATATTTATATAAACTATTTGATGATAAAAAACTAAGTCCTGTTGAAGAAGAAATAGAGTTTTTTGAGTTCAATGATATTGAAAAACTTTACAATATATGGGAATCTCTTGAAAGATGGTCTATTCTTGCCCTTTCTCTTTTGAATATTAATAAAACTTTAATATATATTTCGAATAAGAATCTTACTACTGAAAAAAAAATCAAATTTTTCGATATCTTTGGCTTTTCTGAGTTTATTGAATATATATACAATAAAAATGATGAAGATAATTTTAAAGTCTTTTTAAGTTTCATTCATTCGACTGAAAAAGGGAAGATGATTTACTATTTCCTTGAAAATGAAGGTGAATACATAAATTATAAGACTTTATTGGATGAAAATGGCTTTATCCAAATTAAAGATAAAATATAAAGATAATATAAAGGAACTTTAATGTCAAGAATACAGACTAAATTTGAAGCTAAATACTTAATAATGACAGTATTTGCTCCTATTCTATGGAGCCTTGGTGGTCTTGGTGTGAGAGCTGTCTCTGTAAACTCTTGGACTATAATATTTACAAGATCAATTTCAATGAGTATAACTATTTCTATTTTATGTCTTTTTTTGTATAAAAAAAATTTCTTAATAGAATTTAAAAATCTTGGGTTTTCTGGCTTTATTATATCAATTTTTCTTGGTGCTACTACCTTTTTTTATATTCTTTCATTATCTAAAACAACAGTTGCAAATGCCTTACTGGTACAGGGAACTGCACCGATATGGGCTGCAATATTTGCTACAATAATCTTAAAAGAAAAATTTAAAATTCCTATCTGGATAACAATATTCTGTGCATTTATAGGGATGTTGATAATAGTATTTAATAAAGATTTGAAAATTCATCTTTTAGGTGATTTTTATGCCTTATTGACTGCCTTTGGCCTTGCCTTTCAAATTCTTCTTGTAAGGAATAACCCTCATATAAATTTAATACCAGCCACTGTTATTGGTGGTTTGATAGCAGCTTTTTTTTCACTATTTTTCAAACCATCTTTTAACTCAAGTTGTCATGATATCCTTATTTTAGTAGGATTAGGAGCATTTCAAATTGGACTAGGGTATATTCTTTTTTATAGAGGGAGTAGGTATCTTCCAACATCATTAACTGGTTTAATTACACTACTTGAAACCATTTTAGGACCTATCTGGGTATATTTGGTTTTCAAGGAAAAATTAAATCCAAATTCATTAATTGGAGGAAGTATCATACTTTTAAGCTTAGCTATAAATACTATTCTTACGGCAAAATACGAAAAGGAAAAGAGAGTTACTATAAAATAAAATCCGTATTCAAAAAGTTTGAAAGCCTTTCATCTAATATTCTATCCACAATCTCTTTGTTCTCATCTGTACCTTTAAATGCTACAAGTGAACGAATACTAAAAACTCTTAAGGCATCACTAATAGATAAAGTTCCTTCAGCTGAATCTTTTCTTCCAGTAAAAGGGAAGATGTCTGGTCCTCTTTGGCATTGACTGTTAATATTTACTCTGCATACCTGATTAACTAGAGGATCTATAAGTTTAGAAATCTTTTTGGGATCATTACTAAAAATGCTTGCTTGTTGACCGTATTGAGATTTTATAATATATGAAAGAGGGGATTCAATTGAATCAAATATAACTACCGGAATAATAGGACCAAATTGTTCTATACTATATATATCCATATTTTCCCTTACATCCCATAACACAATGGGTTTTACAAGCTGAGATTTAATATCATTTTCATTCTCTGGAAGATATTCTTTTAAATCCTTAAGTTCAACTGGTAATCCATCTATAAATGCTTCAGCACCTTTTTTCAATGCATCTTCTGTAAGTTTATAAAGTTGATTAGGTTTTGTTTTTTCTGCGACTGGAGTAATGAAAGAATCTTCCCATGGAAGACCAATCTTTAAATTTTTTATCTTTTCAAGTAATACCCTTTGGAAATCCTTCGCTATTTTCTTTTCTACAAATATAATTTTTAGTGCAGTACATCTTTGACCATTGAAAGAAAGAGACCCAGAAATCACTTCTGAAACCGTTAAATTCAAATCTGCATCATTTAATATGATAGCTGGATTTTTTGCATCAAGACCTAGCACACACCTTAATCTATGAGGGGCTGGATGTTGTTTTCTAATAATATCAGCGACTTTTGAAGTTCCTATGAAGGCTAGAACATCTACTCTTCCACTTGAAATTATAGGAGATACTATTGTAGCACCATCTCCATAGATAAAGTTTACGACACCAGGCGGGAAAGACTGTTCAAAAATAGGCAAAAGATACTTGAAGAACAAAACTCCAAGCTTTGGAGGTTTAACTATTACTGTATTTCCCATTATTAGAGCTGGTATTAAAGTTGTAAATGTTTCATTTAATGGATAGTTGAAAGGTCCCATGCATAGAACTATTCCTAAAGGTGACCTACGAATTTGGGCATAAACATTGTCTGCTATAACAAGTCTTGAGGAAGTCCTATCAAGGTCTTTCAATGCAAAAATCGTGTCCTCGATGTAAGCGATGGTCCTTGTAAATTCTTTCGCAGAATCTGTCTTTGATTTGCCTATCTCTAACATCAGTAAAGTAACAATCTCTTTTTCGGATTTTTTCATCATTGTGAGAAATTTTTCAACGGATTTTATCCTATCTTCAACCTTCATAGTAGGCCATATACCATTTCCATTATCAAATGCTTTTGCAGCTGCATCTAGTGCTAATAGAGCTTCTTGCCCTGACATTTTAGGATGAGAGCCAAGATATATGGGTTTATCACCTTCATATATTGGAGAATAAATATCTACTTTATCTTCATTAAATTTTACGAGATTTCCATTAATCAAACTTTCCTTTTGTTCAATAGGAAGCTTAAATGGAATGATTTCTTCAATTTCATTCAACATAATTTTCTCTTTAAATTTTTTTTTTTCTACTTTTTTACTTTTAATTTTTTTTTAATTTTGTTATTTTTATTTCTCTGTTTTATTTTTATGTCTAAACTTTTTATTAACAGCAATTTTATTCTTATTTTTTTCGCTTTTTATTTATCTTTGCTTTTTATTTTTACTTACCTATTACTCTCATTTTTTTGCTTTTTACTTCTAATTTTCACTTTCTTAAATATAAAGAATGCCAAAATAACAATTATTAAAAAAGGCCATAAGGAAATTATAAAAAGAAATGTGGATACAAGATAATTAAAACCAATAGATATTGACCTTACAAACCTTGTTAGAAAATTTTCTCTATCTATCTTTATCTTTTGTATATAAGCGTTTACCGTTATTGTGCTATATTGAATAGAATTATTATAATATCTTAAGTTTGCTTCATATGATTCTATTTCTTCCCTTATTTGTCTTAAAGCTTGTTCTATTTCAATAATATCTTTAACAGAATTAGTCTTTTGCAAAAGTGCTAGATATCTTTTTTCTGCTTCTTTTTTAGAATTTAACCGTGCATTAAGATCTATATACTGCTGTGAGATATCTTCAATCTGAACTCTTTCATTTTCAATAGAGATAAAAAGCTTTTTAAGTGAACTTAAATCTTTGTAAAAATTGGCTTTAGGAACTTTGAAAGTGATAAATATTTCATCATCATTGTATTTTTCTATCGAAGAAATATAACCACCAGTTGATCTAACTAATTCCAATATTTTTTCCTCGAAATCGTCTAAATAAGACACTTTCCCCCTAATATTTGCTGTATAGATAAGGTAATCTTGGACATTTGTACTTGTTTGAATATTGTTTTGAAGGTCACTTTGGCTTTCACTTTCATTTGTAAAACTGCTTTTTGAACTTTGTGAAGACAATTCTTTAAAACCAGTATTTGAAGTTAAAGATTTTTCTGCAATAGCATCATTTGAATTTAATCTTTTACCACAGGAGATAAACAAAAAAAAGATAATAAGAAAAGTCAATAATAGAATTAAATAAATTTGCCTATTTATAATTTTATAATTTCTCATCGAAGATCTATCTCCTTAACGCTTTAATTTAACTTTAATTTATATGTAATTTATAAAAAAATTATTTTAATAGTTTGTGGTTAATCTTTTTTTAATAAATTTTCCTCACAAAACTGATCAAAAAGTCTTAAAGCCTGTGACATATTTTTTCTTCCAAATCCAACTCTAAAATGATTCTTACCATATTCAAACATCGAGGAGGGCATTAAAAGAACTCCTTTTGAATTAATAAGATTTTGAGCGAGTAAATCAGTATCATTGTAATAATATGGGAAAGCAACGGAACCTCCCGATGGAAAAGATAAGTTAAAATACCCTTTGTACTTCTCAAAAAAATAAATCAATTCCTTAAGATTATTAAAAATAATCTCTTTTGTTTCTTTTAAGATCTTATCTTTATTTTTTAAAGCAATTTTTGCAAGAAATTCTGAAGGAGCACTACTACAGATTGTTGTATAATCTTTTAATACAGCTATTTTTTCTAAAAGTCCTTTATTTTGAGATGCAAGCCAACCTATTCTCAAACCAGCTAAACCAAAAGATTTTGACATAACCCCAAGGCTTACTGCTTTTTCATAAAGATTACATGCTGGTTCAAGTGGTTTGCTATCCTTTATATTTAATTTAACAGTATCTATCTCATATTCCAAAAAACGATACACCTCATCTGAAAAAAGAATGATACCATTTTTATCACAAATTTTAATAATTTCTTTATATTCTTCTTCTTTTGGGCAGTAGCCAGTTGGGTTATGTGGAAAATTTACTATTAGAAGTTTTGTATTTTTTTTGATCAATTTTTTTAGTTTATCTAAATCTAAATACCAACCATCTCTTTCTTCTAGTTTCCATAAAGTAAGTTTTGCCTTTAAGCTTTTTGGTATTTCATATAAACTCTGGTATGAAGGAAAGATTGATATGACATTGTCTTGTTTAGACAAAATGGAATTCATAAAAAGAAATATGGCTTCTTCGGCACCTGCGAAGGTCAAAATGTTTTCATATTCAATTTTATCACTTTCATAGATATCTGCAATTATCTTTCTAAGTTCTGGATCCCCTCTTGATTCTGTATAACCAAGTCTTAAATTTAAGAAATTTCTTAATGTCTCTTCCTTTTTGCCATCAAGTTCAAATAGCTTTTCAATACTTATTGTCTCGCAATCAGAACTGCATAAAAGATATGGAGCATTAAACTCATATTTTGCAAAATACCTTTCAAGTAAAAATGGTCTTACATTCATAAGTGTCTTTGAATCCAACCAAGAATATCCCTTGTGACTTCTTCTCTATTTATTTCATTCAATATTTCATGTCTTGCATTCTCATATAGTTTTAATTCAACATCACTTATTCCAAGCTTTAAGTATATTTTATAGAGATTAGGAACTGTTTTCGCACCAACTGGATCTTTAGAACCAGATAGTATTATTATAGGCAGAGACTTTGGTATGAGATTTAAGTTATGCTTTTTATGCATCTCTATCATACCTTTTGTTAAAAAGTAGTACAAAGAAGTAGAACAAACAAAGCCACAAAGAGGATCAGCAACATATTTATCTACCTCTTTTTCATCTCTTGATAGCCAATCGAAATCTGTCCTATTTGGTTTGAAAGAAGCATTAAAATTTCCAAAGGATAGATTATTTAAAAAAGGACTTTTTTTCTTTGATCCGCTTAAAAGCATTGAAAGTCTTGCGATTAATTTTCCAGGATATAGTAGCATAGGATTTGGTCCTGCACTTCCAGATAGTATTGCGCCATTTAGTTCTTTACCATATTCTTCTATGTATCTTTGTAAAATAAATGAACCCATAGAATGTCCAAGTATAAAATAAGGAAGAGAAGGATATTTTTCTTTCATAATTTTTGTAAGAAGAAATTCATCTTCAACCATTGCTTGAAACCCATCTTTTTCACCTAAAAAGCCCAGTTCCTGTTCATTTTTTGCTGTTTTACCATGCCCACGATGATCATCTGCCACAACTATAAAACCTTTATCAGTAGCTTCTTTGGCGAATCTTTCATATCTTTGAGCATGTTCAGCAAGTCCATGAATTACCTGAATAATTCCTTTTTTGGTGGTATTTTCATCTGGCTCCCAAAGATAAGTAAATAATAAATAACCTTCACCATCTTTGAATTCAAAATTGCTTGATTTCATTTTTCCTCCAATTTCTTATCCAATAATTTTTTATCATAAAATCTTTATTATAAAAATATTTTATGATCTAAACAGTCCTTGCACTATATCCAAAATTATCTCTAAAAAGTTATTATAAAAATATTTTATGATTGAAACCCTAAATATATTTTAATTCATAAATATTTTAATTTATAAAATTATACTTTTATATTTGTTTTCAATCTAAAATAACTTTAATTTTTTTCAAAAAATCTATTAAGCAGTTTAAATAACTTTTTTAACCCATCAAATTTTTCCTTTAATGATTTGTGATATAAAAATTTCATAGCCCCGACCATACCATCCCAGATTATTTTGCTATAAGGATGCCACCATAACTGCTTTTTAGCAAAAGTTAAAGAATCTGAAATTATTACCTTTTTTGATAGCATCTCATAAAACCCATCTTCTCCATGTGTTCTACCAATACCAGATAGTTTTACTCCACCCCATGGAGTATGAGCTAACCCATGAGACATTAGATGATCGTTTATCATCACAACTCCAACTTCAATCTTACTAGCTATCTTTTTACCTTCTTTTATATTTGAAGTCCAAACGGAAGATGTAAGACCAAGTTTTGAATCATTTGCCATATTTATTGCTTGTTCAATATCTTCAAAATAGGTTATCCCGATAACTGGTCCGAAAATTTCATCATTAAATATAGGCATATCTTCTTTTATATCTGTAAGAACCATTGCAGGCAAAAAGTTGTTATTGACTTGTAATAATTTATTTAAGAATTTCAATGCCTCAGACTTTGAAGATCTGACTTTAATTATATAATCTTTTCTCTCATCTTCAGTTAAAATTTGCTTTTCCAAATCTTCAGGAAGATAAGAAATTCCGTATAAAATAGCTCCTTTTTCAATAGATTCAACAATCTGTTTTATTACAGTTTCCTTTTGGGTTTTACTTGTTATGAAACCTATATCGGCATCCCCGATTGTTTCATTGTAAGGTACTTTTGGGGGTCTAAGATTTGTAACCTTTTCTTTGATTTTTTCACAAAACTGATCATAAATTGATTTATCAACTAAAATTCTTTGAGCACCGCCACATGATTGCCCACTATTTGTATAACCACCCCATATTATCCCCCAGGTAGCTTTGTCTATATCGCAATCTTTTAAAACTATAGCTGCATCATTTCCACCGAGCTCTAAAACTGTTGGAATTAGCTTTTTAGCGGCTGCTTGCTGTATTTTAAGACCAGTCTCAACACTACCAGTAAAAAATATTTTATCGATAGAACCTTCAATAAAAGCATCCAATGTATCTGGACCACTTGAATTAACATATGAAAAAAGCCCATCTGGCAATTTAGCAGCTTCAAAAGCTTTATTTAAGATATTGCCAACATGAATTGTCTCTGTAGCGACTTTTAATATCACTCCATTCCCAGCCAAAATAGCCATCACAACCTCGGAAAAGGGGATGGAAAATGGATAATTCCAGGGAGAAATTATTCCAATTACACCATAAGGGGAATATACCATATAAGCTTTTTTATTAAATGTTAATATAGAATTTCCTTTTAAATTTTTTGGTTTAAGCCATTTTTTTGCATACTTTGTATAAAAACTTGTTGCCATTATTGCAGGAAAAACCTCTGCCACAAAACTATCTATTAAAAGTTTACCATTATCATCGCAAATAGCCTTTGCTACCTCTTTATAATTGTCTATTAGATATCTTTGGACATTTTTGATTGCTTTGATTCTTTGCTTAACAGGTGTTTGACTCCACAATTTTGATGCAGCTTTGCTTTTTTTTATGGCCTCGATGACTTCTTCTTTAGTATTTCTCTGGTATTTTGCTATCTCTTTGCCTGTTGCAGGGTTATAAGATATTGTATAATCCATATTCTACCTCTTATCACAATTTTATTTAATTAATTAAATAACTTGACTATAGATATTTTTAACTTTTTCAATTATTTTTTTCCTATAAAGTTATCCATAGATGAGTGTATTCCCAAAAAATTTGCCGTCCAATCAAAAAATCCAGTTGGGAAAAGTCTTAGAAGCCATGTAAAATAAACTAAAAAAGGAAATATAACTCTTGTTTTATTTTTTGTAATTCCTTTGTAAATTTTATCAACAGCCTTCTCTGGTTCAAGTATAGGAAGTAAGAATGGAAATCTTGTCTTAACTCCCTCAAACATTCCAGTATTGATGTAATATGGACAAACAATTGTTGTTTTTACATTTTTTTTATTTTTATAAAGTTCCATTCTAAGCGATTCATCAATACCAAAAGCGGCAAATTTACTTGCACAATAGTCGGATAACTTTGGGACACCAATAATTCCAGCAGCTGAAGATATTGTAACAATATGCCCCTTATTCTTTTCGAGCATTAATGGAAGTAATTTTTTTATAGTCCAAAAATGTGAGGTCGCATTGACAGTCATGGTCTTTTCTATCTCGTCAAAAGTAGAATCTAAAAGGGTTTTACCTGTTACAATACCTGCATTATTTATAAGAATATCAATAAAATTATATTTTTCCAAAACTTTATCTATTGTATTTAATACATTTTCTCTGTTTGAAAAATCTGCTATAAAACCATCGACATTTTCACTGCCAAATTTATTTTTATATTCATCTACAACTTTTGTTAGATTGTTTTCATCAATATCCATTAAAATACAGATAGCATTATTATTTAAAAACCTTTGAGCAAGAAGCCTACCAATGACTCCAGCTCCTCCAGTTATCAAAACTTTGATTTTTTCTTCCATTTTAACCTCTTTTTAATATATATATCTAATCTGATTAAATTTTATCATAAAATTCGTTAGATACAAAATTATTTTGAATTTTTTTTTATTAATTTATTTCTTTCATCTCATCCAACATATAAAATATATCTTCCATCTTATTCAAACTAATCATTTTTTATTTACTTATAACTTGTTGAAAAATAAACTTAATATGATTATTTTAATTAAGGGAGATATATTGTGGAAAGAAATGAAATAAGAATAAAAGAAAAAATAGCAGAAAATACATATTCATTTTGGTTTTATCATCCAGAAATAGCTAAACATTTTTCTGCTGGTCAATTTTTGATTTTAAGAGTCGTCAAAGAAGGCGAAAGAATACCTTTAACAATAGCGGATGTCGATATAGAAAAAAAATTGGTCAGAATCATTTTTCAGGTTGTTGGTGAAACTACTTATTTGCTTTCAAAATTAAATGTAAATGATATTATTTTAGATGTTTTAGGTCCTTTAGGTCATGGGTTTGAAATTCCAGATGGGACAAAATCAGTCCTCTTAGTAGGTGGTGGTCTTGGTATTGCTCCATTATTTCCTAAAATTAAAGAAATATCAATAAATCATAAACTCAAAGCGGATGTTATCCTTGGAGCAAGATCAAAAGATCTTTTTATCCTTGTTGATGAAATTTCAAAAATTGCTTCTAATGTCTATCTTTTTACTGATGATGGAAGCTCTGGACACAAAGGTCTTGTCACAGATGGTATTAACTTTGCAATATCAAACAATAATAAATATGACTTTTGTATAGCTATAGGTCCAATTCTTATGATGAAAGCAGTTACAGAACTTACAAAAAAATTAAATATTCCAACTTATGTTTCCTTAAATCCTATAATGATTGATGGTACTGGAATGTGTGGTGGCTGTAGATTTCTATATGGTAATGAAGTCAAATTTGCATGTGTTGACGGTCCTGTTTTTAATGCCTTTAAGGTAAATTTTGATGATTTAATTCAGAGGAACCGGCAATATAGAGAGCAAGAGTGTCAGCTTTTCAAAGGAGATAAGTAATGAGAGTAGAACCTAAAATGCAGGATCCAGAAATCAGAATAAATAATTTTGAGGAAGTAAATCTTGGATACACCGAAGAGGAAGCAATAGCAGAAGCGCAAAGATGTCGTCTTTGCGGAGCCTGTGTTAAAGGCTGTCCTGTAGGGATAGATATACCTGCTTTTGTTAATTCAATTGCTAAAGGAAAATTCCGTCAAGCTATAGATATAATAAGACAATTCTCTGTTCTTCCAGCAGTATGTGGAAGAGTATGTCCACAAGAAAATCAATGTGAAAAAGAATGTATATTATCTAGAAAAGGTGAACCTATTAATATTGGTGCTCTTGAAAGATTTGTTGCGGATAGATTTAATGAAAAGGAGAAATTTGATATACCAAAGATAGGGAAATCAGCTGGAATAATAGGTTCAGGTCCCGCAGGTCTTACAGCAGCTTATGAACTTAGAAAAGCTGGTTTTGATGTCACTATATATGAATCTTTACATGCTGCTGGTGGCGTTTTAAGATATGGTATTCCTAACTTTAGGTTACCAGACAAAATTATTGATAGAGAAATTGATTATCTTTTAAGTTTGGGAGTAAAGATCCAACTAAATTTTCTTGTAGGTAAAACAGTTTATATAAACGAACTTTTGGAAATTCATAATGGTCTTCTTATTACAACTGGTGCTGGTCTTCCTTCAAGATTAAATGTGCCGGGGGAAAATGGTGTCGGTGTTTTTTTAGCAAATGAATTTCTTACAAGAATAAACTTAATGCATGCTTATGATTTTCCTTTATATCATACCCCGATTAAAAAATTTACAAGAGTCATAGTAGTTGGTGGTGGAAATGTTGCTATGGATTCTGCAAGAGTCGCTAGAAGACTTGGAGCGGATGTAACGATAGTATATAGAAGAGAAGAAGAAGATATGCCAGCCAGAAAAGAAGAAAGATTACATGCTAAGGAAGAAGGAATAAAATTCATGACTTTAGCAAATCCTGTCGAAATTTTACTAGATGAATATAAAAATGTTAAAGGGATAAAACTTGAAAAGATGAAAGTTGCTGGAAAAGGACTTGATGGAAGAAATAAAATAGAAGGAACATTAGAGTACTTTACACTTGATGCTGATGCAGTTATTACAGCTATAGGTCAAACACCAAATAGGATAATACAAGAAAATGTCAAAGGATTGAATTTTGATAGCCATGGAAGAGTAATTGTTGATGAAAATTTAAGAACTTCATTAAATAGAGTCTGGGCAGCAGGAGATATCGTTACTGGTGCCGCTACAGTAATCCTTGCTATGGGTGAAGCAAAAAGAGCAGCTGCAGATATGATAAAAACTTTATAAATTAGAAATAGAACTTATATATTTTCATTTGAAATCTTTTTATTTGCATTTATACTAATGTTTAGTTATAAAACAAAATATGGGTATTTGATAAAAGGCAGATTGTGCGATTTTATTTAAAACTTATAATTATTTTTATTTTACTTATTTTCTTTATTTTTCCTCCATCATTTATACATTTAAATTCAATAAAAAATTTAAATAATTTTATTTATGCTCAATCTAAATTCATTTTTAATCCTCAAAATACTACTATCGCTATAATTTCAGAACCTGAAGGTTTTACTAAAATCAATGTTAGCAGCGAAATCTTAAAAGGTATACTTGCAATAAAAAAGGAATTTCCAATATCCTTAATATTATTAACTCCAGAATCATATGAAAAAGTAAGTAATCAAATTCAGTTAGCGATAGAAAGCAATTCAAACATCATTATTGGATATGGTAAAGAGATTAAAAATGAATTTATAAAATATGCAGATGAAAATCCAAACATCTTTTTTATCGGTATAGATATGTTTTCAAATGATATTGAAATGGATCAATATTTAAAAAACAACAACTTAAAAAACTTAAATATGATAATTTACAAAGAAGAAGAAGCCGGATTTTTAGCTGGAATATTTGCCGGATTTTTAACAAAAGATTATAATAATGTATCAAATAGATTAAATCCAGATAATATCTTAGGTATTGTATTGACAAAAATGGATGATAGTAAAACAAGATATATATTTGGATTTAAGCTTGGGGTATTATCTGTAAATAAAGATTGCCAGATTAATACAAGTGAAATAGAAGATGAAAATGATTTTTATTTGATTAGGAAAACAACATCTTCACTTTATCAAAACAATGTAGATTTAGTATTTCAACTTTGTGGAAAAGGAAGTGCTGCAGCGATTCAAGCAGCATATCTTGGGAATAACTTTATTATAGGTTATGAGTATGACCAAAATATTTTTGCCCCTGAAAATGTAGTTACTTCAGCTATTAAAAAGATCTCAGTTTCACTTTACTATTATTTAAAGAGAAGTTTTCTATTTGGTTTTATCCCTGGTGTTTTAAGATTGGGAATAAAAGATGGTGCAGTAGGTTTAGCTTCTTTTCATGAATTTGATCTTCTAATACCCCAGCAAATAAAAGATGCAATTTTTACCGTCTCAAATGCAATAGCTGAAGGTAAGATAAATATACCTTTTGTAAGTATGACCATAAAAGATACTGAAGAAAATATTATTAACAATAACAATAGTGATATTAAAAACGAAGAAAATAATTCAAATTCTCAAGAATCAGAAGAAACTCAATCAGAAGAATCTCAAAATAGTACAGAAGATAACAATTAATACTTCAATAAATAGTGATTAGAATCTAAGAAAGTTTTTTCTTTAAAACTTCTCCCAACCTTTTTACACCCTCTTCAATCTTATCCTCTGTAGGGTAAGAAAAATTCATTCTAAAAGAGTTATATTTTGGTTCATCACCATAAAAAGCGGAACCAATGACATAAGCAACATTATTTTTTATTACATCAAAAAACAACTCTTCGGTATTGATATTTTCTGGTAAAGAGACCCATAAGAATAAACCACCTTCTGGTTTTGTCCACTTTATACCTTTACCATTAGGAAAATATTTTTCAAAAGCATTAAGCATTAGATTTTTTCTTTTTCTATAAAGTTCAATATTCTTTTGAATTCTTCCTTCTAAAAGACCTCTTTCCATGTATTCCGCAGTTATAATCTGGTTGAAAGGTGCGGTACAGAGATCGACAGCTTGTTTTATGATGACAAGTTTATCTATGACCTTTGGATGTGCAATAATCCAACCAAGTCTCAAACCTGGACAATATATTTTTGAAAATGTAAATAACCCAATTACTCTTCCAGAAGGATCAAGTTCATATAGATAAGGTAAATCTTCTTTTTCATATCTTAATTCTTTATAAGGAGCATCTTCAATAATCATAAAATCATATTTATCTGCAATTTCTATTATCTTTCTTCTCTTCTCTAAAGATGTACAGACACCAGCTGGATTTTGAAAGTCTGGTATAGTATAAAAAAACTTGATCTTTTTACCACTATTATAAATTTTGTTTAGTTTTTCTTCAAATTGTTCAATGTTTATTCCATCATCTTCTAAATCGACTCCAATCATCTTGGCACCATAAGCCCTAAAAGCACTTAATCCACCAAGATAAGATGGATTTTCAACCATGATCAAATCATCTCTATCTATAAAAAGTTTGCCCACCATATCCAATGCTTGCTGAGAGGCTGAAACTACTAGAATATTGTTTTCATTCAAGTTTTTAACAGAAGTTTTATCCATGAATCGTTTTAATAGCAACCTTTTTAATCTTGAATCACCCTCTGTTGAACCATATTGTAACATTATGTTACCATATTTTGATAAGGAGGTGGTAACTATATCTTTTAACTCATCTACTGGGAATGTAGTCGGAGCTGGAAGTCCACCAGCAAAAGAAATGATTTCTGGCTTTTCTACAAGTTTTAAAAGTTCTCGAATTACAGATCTTTTCATTGTGCTCGAAGCAATTGAAATATGAGATTCAAACATCTCATCATTAAAACTCATAAGGCAACTCCTATATTTTATTAATAAAATTAATGCATAAAAGGACTTTCATAAGGCATATTTACTGTCGTTACTTGTTTTGTTACAGAACTATTCGAACTAAACATGCTCTCAATCATCTTAGTTTTTTCTATAGGAAAATTTATTTGAATTATTGATGCTACAGGTTTAGAATTCTTTTCACTTTCATAGTTCATATTTTCAACAAGGTACTCCAAGCTGGATTCATCAAGCAAGATATTTACTGGATTATGTGATTTTTTTAAGTTAGCAAGATGCCTATTAAACTTCAATACAAAAGGCTTCTTATTTATTAAATCTTTTAATAATCTATAAGACTCTTCGGTCTGAATACTGATCTTTATAACATAATAAGTACTTCCGGTACTATCTAGTATTTTATTTATCAATGGTTCATTTCTTTCCGCCCATTTAGAAATTGCAAGAAATTTAGGGACATACTGAGAAGTTTCTCTTGGGAAGGCTCCCATTTTAAGTAGATCCCAGAAATTTTTAGTATTATACTTCGAAATTATAGATTTTACTTTACCATCTCCACAATTGTAAGCAGCAATAGCTAATTCAAGACTACCAAATTTATTATATAAATAAGAAAAATGTCGCATAAAGCCAATTGTAGAGACATAGATGTCTTTTCTTTCATCTATTTCTGAGACTTTTATCCCGACTAGTTTTGCTGTTTCTTGCATAAATTGCCATGGACCAACTGCTCCCATATGGCTTTGAGCATCAATTCTGAATTGAGACTCACACCATAAAAGATTTATAAACTGAGGATCAAAACCTTTTGATTTCAATATTTCCCTAATAATCGAATAGGCTGGGGCAAATGATTTCAATAAATTTAAATAGTCTTTCTTTGAGTATAGTTCAAATTTTTGATAATAAGAATCGATAATATCATTATTGACTGGATAATGTATCTTTATTGCAGTTATTTCGGTTTCTTCTTCAACTCTCTCAGGTAGTAGTTTATAGATGTCTATCTTAGTAATATGAGAAAACCATGATACAAATAAAGATGATATTAAAATAATAAAAATTATTACAGTACCTCTTTTTGAGAAGGAAAAAATCAAAAATACCTCCACTTCGCTTTTAGGCAGTTTAGCAATATTTTTTTTCTTTACAACTTTAATTTCCTTTCTCAATTAAATTATAAATAAGTTTATAAATTATTCAACTTAAACTTTATAAATTACTATAAAAAAAAATTATTATATCTTAATAAAAAGAATAATTAATTATTATATATAAATCTTGACACAATTTCATATTTATATTAAAACAAAATTAGAGGAAAAAGTATGAGAATAAGAAAAAGGATATTACCTTCTGGCTGGTATCCGGCTGATGAAAAAAGATGCCTTGAAAATTTTAAGAAATTTGAAATCATGGTAAAACCTTCTTCAATCAATGTTGATCTTAAAAATGTAAATTCAATAATTGTTCCTCATGCTGGCTGGGATTTTTCTGGTCATCTATCTTACCTTTCTTTTTTAAAGGCTAAAGAGGTCGCAGAAAAATCAAACCAAAAAATCGATCTTATTGTCTATTTTGGAGGACACTTAAAATATTCTGAAAATACTATTGTCTTGAATTATGACTATTGTGAAACTCCTTTTGGAAATTTGGAAGTAGAAACTAATTTAATAAATGAATATAAAAAATTATTTGATAGTATCGATGAAACAAGTATCTTTTCAGATAATACTATAGAAGTCAATATGCCTTTTATAAAGCATTTTTTCCAATCTGCAAAATTTATAGGTCTTTATCCTCCTTTGCAGGAGGCTCTTTCAATTGCTCAATTTTTTATAAATAAAGTAACAAATTGTCTTGTAGTTGCTTCCTCTGATCTTACTCATTATGGTCCAAATTACGGTTTTACTCCGTCTGGAACTGGAGAAAAGGCTTATAAGTGGGCTTGTGAAAATGATAAAATATTATTAAATGCTTTAGAAAAACTTGATTATGATTCTATCGAATTAATAGTAGATAAACATCAAAATAGCTGCTCACCAAATTCTTTAACTACTGCAATAGCATATGCATCTTTTAAAGGCTCAAAAAAAGGTTATATCCTGTCTTATGATTCTTCATATAATATTTTCCCATCCGCTTCATTTGTTGGTTATCTTTCATTTATTGCATAGATTTTTCTATTTGAATTAACTTTTCAATCAATTTTTCTATCTCTTTTCTATATATTGATTTAGGATATTGCTCACAGTATTTTTCTGCTTTTAATTTTAATTGTAAAACTTTTTCTTTCTTAGCTTCACTATCGTTTTCTTTAATGATTTTTTCGAAATTAGATAAAAGTATAAAATAATTTCCCATCGCATCATTTATCTTAATAGATGTATCGACAACACTTTTACTCTTAGATATCAAGAGATAATAAACAATAATGATTATTAAAAATAAAATTGCACCTAAGATATAATACAACATGACAATTTACTCCAACTATTTAATAACTATTATATTTCCCCTCAAGATAGGAATAAACCCAACCATTTATTAATATGTTAGTTTTTTTTAAATCTTCCCATTTCATTTTATCGACCCATACAATTTCAATATCTTCTGAAGGCTCACAATTTGAGCCAGAGTAGTTTAAAATATCTATTTTTAAAAAATAGACTTGCTCTGTTGTTAAACCTGCAGATGTTAAAGTAATTGGAGAAACCTGTCTTATTTTTCCATTATAACCAGTTTCTTCTAAAAGTTCTCTTAAGGCAGCATCTTCAATATTTTCATTTTCTTCAACAAGACCTGCTGGGAACTCTATGACATAATCGCATACTGGAATTCTATATTGTTTAATTAAAAGTAAATTCTCATCTTTTTCACCTATTAAAACAACTGCTTTTTGATTATTATTTCTTTCAATAAATTCATATTCCTTTTTATTCCCATCCTTATCTAAAAAATCTCTTTTACAAAAAGAAAGATATTTTCCTCTATTCAAATAGACTTTCTCCATAGGAATAAGCTTCATTTTTTTTCCTTATCAATAATATAAAATTTTTATAGTCTCATCATCTAAAAAACTTTTATATTGAGTCTCTCTCTTTTTTATATCCATATATACTAGTTTATAAACTTCCTTTGAAGAATATAATTTCCCATCTTTAGCCATAATCCCTTTACATCGATTAGCTTGCTCTTCAAAATTCTGTTTACTACTAAATGTAGAAATCCAAAATGGAAAATCCTTGCATTGTACAGGTCTTATTTTATAGATAGAACATCCACCTTTTCCATTTCGAATACTATTATCCCAAAAAACACAATCTAAATTTTCCTTTTCTTTAAGTGAATGAACTGAATTACTAAACTTGAAGGTGAAATTTCGTAAAAAATCCTCTTTATTTATATTTAAGGACTTTGATATTAAATTTATCTCATTGTCAAGTAAAAATATGTAACCAGCTTCATATCTACAACAATCCCCACAATCGAAACATTTAAATCTGAAATTATTAGGAATATAAAGTTTGATTAAGCTTTGAAAATGCTCAAAAGAAATCATAGTTTACCAATTCCCTTAAGATTATGATAACTCTTTTAATTTCGAAGCTGCAAATAAAAAATTGTTAAATTATAAAATTAGAAAAATTAAAAACTATAAAAATTCAAAAATAGAAGAAAATTCAAATTTCAAAATAAATTCATCTATTATGGAAAAATATGAGTACCTGTTTTATTATTAACAGCATCAAATATCTTTTCGGGGCTTGTAATAATTACCTGTTTCCCACCATTTTCAAGGAATTTTACTGAAGCTTCTATTTTTGGTAGCATACTTCCTTTTGCAAAATGATCTTGTTTAATATAGTTTTTACATTCTTTTACAGTCATCTTATCTATTAGTTTCATATCTGGTTTATTGAAATTTAACGCTACCTTTTCGACTCCAGTAGAAATAATAAAAAGATCGGCTTTGATTTCAGTAGCCAAAAGTGATGATGCGAAATCTTTATCTATAACAGCCGCTACACCTTTAAGTTTTTTATTTTCTTCAATTACTGGTATACCACCACCACCAACAGCAATAACAATAACATCATTATTTATGAGATCGACAATTACATTCTTTTCAATTATATCTAAAGGTTTTGGAGATGCTACAACTCTTCTATAACCTCTTCCTGCATCTTCCACAACAACCCAACCCTCTTTTTCAATCTTTTCTGCGAGCTCTTCCCTTGTTTTATAAAAAGGACCTACTGGTTTTGTTGGATTAATAAAAGCCTTATCATTTTTATCTACTAAAACCTGAGTTACAACTGTTGCAACATCATATTCAAGGTTATGCTCTTCAAGATGATTCTTAATAACCTGAGAAATCATATATCCCATACCACCTTGAGTGAAAGCTCCAGCTACATCCAATGGAATTGTTGGTACCTGATTTTTAGCAGCTTCTGATTGAATTAAAACATTCCCCACCTGTGGTCCATTTCCATGAGTAATGACTACTCGATAACCACTTTTTATTAACTCTATGACATTTTCAACTGTGTCTATGACAGCATTATACTGCTCTTCAAAAGTTCCTTTTTGACCTTGTTTTATAAGAGAATTACCACCAATTGCAATTACAACTGTTTTCTTTTTCATTATTTCTCCTTACGATAATGATTTAGGGATTAAAAAGTATAATATTAAAACTAATTGTCAAGGTTATAAAAAAAGGGTAATCTGGTTACCCACATTACCCTTTTTAATAATCCAAATTTTCCATTTATTTAATAATCAGAAGTCACATATATTCAGGAATTTCCTAAAAATCTAACTTATTATAAGATTTAATCCTATAGAAATAGTGATTGTTTGATTTGGGCTTATAGTAATAGTTTTTTCAACAACAAGACCATGATATTCTATTCTAATAGTATAAGTACCAGCAGGTAAAGAAATCTGTGAGTTTGCTTTAAATTGAACCATTTGTCCATTGATAAAGACTTTTGCATCATTAGGTAAGTTAAATATAATATTACCACTTATTGCATTTAGTGTAAAGTTAAATACTTGATTTGGTTGAGATACTACTATTGTTTGTGTTAAACTTGAATATCCGCCCTGTAATGGATTCAATGTGACTGTGTATGTACCAGGTGCTAAGTTTGTAGTTAAAGGAGTATTTCCAACTGGATTGTTGTTTATAAGAACCTGGGCTGGAACATTCGAATTGAAAGTAACAGAGTAAAGGATTGCATTTAGTGTAAAGTTAAATACCTGATTTGGTTGAGATACCACTATTGTTTGTGTTAAACTTGAATATCCGCCCTGTAATGGATTTAATGTAATTGTGTA
>JAAZOT010000054.1 GCA_012797605.1 Spirochaetales bacterium
AAACGATTGTTCTAAATATGAGGCTGTTCCTTTTGTCATTTTGAACTTATTTGTCATTTTGAGCGAAGCCGAAAAATCTTCACTATTTCAAATTTTCGGTTGCTTATTTAAAAAAACAGCCTCTAAACAAAAATATATTTTTGAATTGCAGGTTAAAACCTGTAACTGACAGGGCGAAGCTTTAAAAAAATGGAAGAAATTAAAATTATTGAACTACCTAAGATTACAGATGAACGAGGAAACCTTTCATTCGTCGAGAGCAAGCATATTCCATTCGAAATAAAAAGAGTTTATTGGATTTATGATGTACCTGGTGGTGAGGTGCGCGGTGGGCATGCTTTTAAAAAACAAAAGGAGTTAATTATAGTTTTATCGGGTAGTTTAGATGTATTGATTGATGATGGTAAAACACGTAAAACATATACCTTAAATCGTTCATACTATGGATTGTATATACCAAACGGTATTTGGAGACAAATGTTGAATTTTTCTACTAATAGTTTAGCAATGGTTTTAAGTTCAACTGTATTTAATGAGAATGACTATATTAGAGACTATAATGAATTTATACAATACATAAATGAACTTTAAAGAAAGTACTGTTTTCAACTGCTCCGTATTGCAGTTGACTAAAATTCATAATAGATCAGGAAATATTACTATTGTTGAAAACAATGTCCATGTACCCTTTGAGATAAAAAGGGTTTACTATTTGTATGACATACCAGGCGGGGAAAGTCGAGGTGGACATGCTCACAGGGAATTACATCAGCTTATTGTGGCTGCAAGTGGTTCTTTTAATGTTATTTTAAACGATGGGAAAAATATCCGAGTTATTAATCTTAACCGACCATATTTTGGTTTATACATAATTCCGGGTATTTGGAGAGAATTGGTTGAGTTTTCATCGGGTGCAATTTGCTTAGTTTTGGCATCGGATATATTTAAAGAGAATGATTATATTAGGGATTATTCAGAGTTCATAAATTTTAAACACAATAATTATGGATGACAAGATTTTACAAATTATTAATACAGTTCTAACCAATAGAGGAAAGAAAACCTTAGAGGTTTTTAATAGAGATTTAAGGTTAAGAGATGATATAGGTTTTGATTCCCTTGACTTAGCTGAATTAACAGTACGAATTGAGGCTGAATACGGGATTGATATCTTTGAAGATGGAATTGTGAATACAGTTGGTGAAATATTAAAAAAAATTAAGTAATGGAGTTGTTTTACGTTGATGAACAAAATAGCGAAATTATTACATGGAATAATTTTATAGATCAGATAAATACAACAAAAATTTATAATAGATTTTGTTATAATTCTAGTATTTATTCTGTACTTAAACATATTACAATTTCAATTATTTATAATAAACCAATTATATTACTCGATGGAGATTTTACAATCGATGAAATAGAAAATTTAACTGGCGAGAGAGAATTTTCAAGATTTGAAGAAAAATTAAACCAAAAATTAATAAAAGATAAAAATGAACTTATAAAAATACTACAACATGAATCGTTTGATAAATGGAGTCTAACCCTTTTCACGTCGGGCACTACGGGTTTACCCAAGAAGGTAACCCATAGTTATAGATCAATAACAAGAAATGTTAAAACTTCAGAAATACATAAAAACGACATTTGGGGGTATGCTTATAATCCTACACACATGGCTGGTATACAAGTTTTTTTACAGGCAATTATAAATGGGAATATGTTAGTTAGACTTTTTAATATAATACCTAGTTTATTGTTTTCTTCAATTGAAAAGTATTCCGTAACTAATATATCTGCTACTCCATCGTTTTACAAAACATTTTTAATGTCAAATATGACCTTCCCAAGTGTAAAGGTTATAACCTCAGGTGGTGAGCGATTCAATGAAAGTTTATCATTACAATTAAAAAAAATATTTCCAAATGCAAGGTTTAAAAACATTTATGCACTAACTGAAGCTGGACCGCTTTTTACTTCAACTGGAGATATATTTACAGTTGAAAATACTGAGATGATAAAGATTGAAGACAATCGACTTTATTTACATCACTCTCTATTAGGTAACTTTAATTTTGATGATGAATGGTACGATACTGGCGATATAGTTGAAATTGTGGGTAATAATCCTTTACAAATAAGATTTCTAACAAGAGAAAAGGAGCTAATTAATGTTGGTGGGTACAAAGTAAATCCGCATGAGGTTGAGCAAGTTTTACTTCAGCTAGATGAGGTAAATGACGCTGTTGTTTATTCAAAAACTAATTCAGTAATTGGAAATATTATTGTGGCTGACGTAATATTATCAAAACCAATAACTGAAGTACAAATTAGAAAATTTCTTTCCTCCAAAATACAGGAATATAAAATTCCACGAATTATACGTTTTGTTGACAAAATTGAACTTTCAAGAACCGGAAAAATCAAAAGAATTTAATATGAATGTGTTAATAACGGGTGTTTCAAAAGGGTTAGGGCTGACAATCGCCTTAACTTTTCTTAAAGATGGACATTTTGTATTTGGATTGAGTAGATCAAGGACTAAGACTATTGATACCCTTCTAGAGGAATACCCAAATAAATTTTTTTGGACTAGTTATGATTTACAAAATTATAAAATGGTAAAATCAAAAATTTTCAAAGAATTTATTGGGAACAAGCCCATACATTCTTTTGTTAATAACGCTGCAATAGCTTATGATGATTTAATAACTAATTTAAGTGATGAAGCCTTAATTTCAATGTATAATGTTAATGTTTTTACCCCTATGATTATAGTAAAATATGTAATTAGAAATATGCTATTGCACGGTACTCATGGAAGCATTATTCACATCTCTTCCATTAGTGCACATACCGGATATAAAGGATTAGCAATGTATGCATCCACAAAAGGTGCACTTGAAGCATTTTCAAAAAACACTGCAAGAGAATGGGGCGAAAAGGGAATTCGCTCAAACTGTATAGTTGCTGGTTTTATGGAAACAGAAATGAGTTCAGCCCTTAGCAACGAACAACGTTATCGAATTTATCAACGAACCTCATTGAAAAAGCCTGTAGATGTTAACTCTGTTGCTGAAACTGTTAAATTTATTGCAAATGAAAATTCTAATTCAATAACCGGACAAAATATTTTTGTTGACAATGGAACTATTTAAATGATTATGAAGTTTAACAGGAAAAACATAATTATCGGCAAAAATGTCAAAATTGGCAAAAATGTCAAAATTGGCGATAACACTACCATTTACGATAACGTAAATATTGGCGATAATACTATTATTTGTAACAATTGTATATTAGGTGAACCTTTAAATAATTATTACACCGATTCTAATTATATAAATCCTGTATTAACAATTGGTGCAAATTCTTTAATTCGCAGCCATAATATTTTCTATGCAGGTTCAACATTTGGCAATAATCTTCAAACAGGTCATAATGTAACAATAAGAGAATACACTCAATGCGGAAACAATTGTCTAATTGGTACTCATTCCGATATACAGGGTTACTGTCAAATAGGAAATTATGTTAGGTTACACAGCTATGTGATAATAGGTCAAAAATCTAAAATTGGAAATTTTGTATTTATTTATCCATTTGTTGTATTAACTAACGATCCCACTCCGCCTTCTGATGATCTTCAAGGGGTAACTATTGGTAATTTCACACAAGTAGCAGCATCTACAGTTCTTTTACCAGGTTCAGTTATAGGGGAAAATTGCTTGGTATCAGCAAATTCAACTGTAGGAGGAAATTTCCCTAATGATTCATTTATTTCTGGCTCACCCGCAAAAGAGGTGGGGAAGTTAAGTAAAATGCCTTTCTTTAATTCTAAAGGCAAGAGACATTATCCATGGCAAAAGAATTTTGAAAAAGGAATGCCATGGCAAGGGATGGGGTTTGAAGAATGGTTAAAAAAAGCATTTTAATATTATTGTCATGATATCGTTCCTTGATCTTAAAGCCCTTAATCATACTTTTGAACCCGAATTAACTGAATCGGTTAAAAGAGTAATTGATTCCGGTTGGTATTTATTAGGGAGAGAAGTTGAAGCGTTTGAAAATGAATATGCAAAATATATTGGAGTTAAACATTGTATAGGTGTAGCCAATGGACTTGATGCTTTGAGATTAATTCTTAGAGCGTATATAGAAATGGGAGAAATGAAAGAAGGCGACGAAATTATTGTACCCGCAAACACTTACATTGCCACAATTCTTGCCATTACGGATAATAGGTTAAAACCTGTGCTTGTTGAACCTGATATTAAGACCTACAATATTAATCCCTATCTCATTGAAGAAAAGATAACTGATCGAACTCGTGGAGTAATAATTGTTCATTTGTATGGGAAAAATGCCATGCATCCTGAAATTGAACGAATAGTAGAAAAATATCATTTAAAACTTATTGAAGACAATGCACAGGCACATGGCTGTTATTATGGCATGAAACGAACTGGCTCATTAGGAGATGCTGCCGGGCACAGCTTCTATCCTGGTAAAAACTTGGGTGCGCTTGGCGATGCTGGGGCTGTAACAACAAACAATGATCAATTGGCTGAAGTAGTAAGTACTCTAGCAAATTACGGGTCTAAAAAGAAATATGAAAATATTTATCAAGGATTAAATTCCAGGTTAGACGAGATACAAGCCGCTATATTAAGAGTAAAACTAAAACGACTTGATGTTGATAATCAAAAACGCAGAGAGGTGGCCCAAAACTATATAAATAACATAAAAAATCCAGATATAGTATTACCTTACATTAACGAAGGTCATGCTGAAAAAGATCTATCACATGTTTGGCATTTATTTGTAATTCGACATCCTAAACGAGATGATTTGCAGAACTACCTAACCAATAAGGGAATACAAACACTTATTCATTACCCAATTCCTCCGCATAAGCAGCATGCATATGAAGAATGGGGTAAATTCAGTTTACCTATAACAGAGAAAATCCATAATGAAGTTCTGAGTTTGCCTTTAAGTCCTGTTATAAATGAAGAAGAAATACACTTTATTGTTAAAAAAATTAATGAATTTAGTTTACGTTAAATTAACATTTAAATTTTTTAATAAAGAATTTTCCCCACGCGATTTATATGACTAACCAACACTATTCATACCGTCAAATAATGAAGGCTACTTCAATTTTTGGAGGTGTGCAAATAGTTAAGATTATTACTAATATAATATCTTCAAAGGTTATTGCCATTTTATTAGGTCCATCTGGTATGGGTATAGTCGGATTGTTTAATTCTACTATTTCTTTTATTTCATCGTTAAGTAATTTTGGATTAACTACAAGTGCAGTAAAGAATATTTCTTCAGCAAGTTCTTATAAACAAATAGATGAAATATCTTTTCAAGTTGCTTTAATTAAAAAATTAATTTGGTTTACAGGATTACTTGGGACAATATCAACTCTTTTATTATCTAAATATATTAGTGTTTTAACATTTGGTTCAGATGATTTTACAACTTTTTTTGTTTTTCTATCTTTTTCAATACTAATAAATCAAATAAGTAATGGTCAGATAATAATTCTTCAAGGCTTAAGAATGCATAAACAGCTTGCTAACGCCATAATTACAGGGTCAATACTAGGATTATTATTTTCGTTGCCATTTTACTATTTTTTGGGCGTAAATGGTATTGTACCAGCCATGTTAATTGTTTCTTTAATGAATCTATTTCGTTCATGGTATTTCACCAAAGACATAGTTATTAATAAGACATATATTTCCTTTAAGCAGGCTTTTTTACAAGGGAAAGAAATGCTCTTGTTAGGTTTTTTTATTAGTTTGAGTGGGATAATAACAAATGGGTTTTCATATTTTACGAAGTTATTTATCTCTAAATATGGAACTTTTGAGGAAGTAGGATTCTACAATGCGGGTTTTATTCTAGTTAACGGTTATGTCGGTCTCGTTTTTTCAGCTATGGCTACAGATTATTTTCCAAAATTATCTTTTAATAATCATGATAATAAATATTTAGAAAAAACAATAAATGAACAATCTATTATCATGTTACTCTTGTTGCCACCTATAATAATATTATTTTTTTTGTTAAACAAATTTATTATTGTTACTTTGTATTCTAAGCAATTCTTAGTTATAACCAATATGATATTATTTTCCTTGATTGGCATATACATTAGAGCTATTGGTTGGTCAATTTCCTTTGTTTTTATTGCAAAGGGTGATTCCAAATTGTTTTTTTGGAATGAACTATTTGCAAATGTTTACTTTTTTTTATTTAATATTATTTTATATATCTATTATGGCCTTGATGGTTTAGGAATTTCTTTTTCATTGGGATATTTAATTTATTTTTTTCACATGAATATTTTATTAAATTCTACATATAAAATACAAATAGGTAAAGATGTTATAAGAATCCTGTTAATTAATTTAATATTAATTTTAATTTCTCTTTTTTTTCATCTAACATTAAAATTTAAATTTCTTTTTATATTTATTATATTCACATTTACAACTGTTTTTTGTCTTTATGAACTAAATAAAAAAGTTAAATTTAAGGAAGTATTGATAAAATATTTAAAATGAAACCCAAAATTTCTGTTGTAATAATAACTTATAATCAAGAAAAAATTGTAAGTAGGGCAATTGAATCGGTTATCAAGCAAAGGGATTATATCTTTGAATTAATATTATCCGATGATTGTTCTAAAGATAATACTTGGGAAATTCTGAAAGAATACAAGTCAAATTATCCCTCAATTGTAAAAATATTCAAAAATTCTGAGAATTTAGGAATTTTTAAGCACATTGAGAAAACATGGGAATATCCAACAGGCGATTTAATATTTTATTTAGCAGGAGATGACGAATTTGAGGATAATGTTTTTAAAATTACAGCAAAATATATCTTAGATAATATTCCTGATTACAAAACCAATTTTTTTACAATATATTTAGATTATAAAGCTGTCTTGCCCAATGGTTCATTTTACATTAAGAGAAATAATTTATTAAATAAATTTGATCCAATATCTTTAAAAATAAGAGGTTTGATAACAAATAGAACAACTGGCGTGAGCGTGAATGTGCTAAAAGCCTATAAATCAGTTAAAAATATAGGCATTTATACTGATGGGCTTCAGGATATTCAAACTCAAATTTATTCTCAGGTAAATTACTATATACCTTTTGTAGGTTCTATCTATTACAAAAATATTGGAGTTGGTGCTAGCATTGCATTTAATGATGCGATAAGTTCAAAGATTATGTTGTACCAAAAATACAAAGATATTGTAAATAAAAAAAATGACATTTTGTGGTTAAATTATCAAATAATTAGAAACGAATTAATTTTAAAATTTCATATTAAAAAATATATTGATTTTATTTTAGGTTACATTATAAATTTAACTTTAAAGTATGGAATTACTTACTTTTTTTCCGAGCTCAAACATTTTATTTTTACTCATTATCTAATTTTAAAAAGAAATTGTAATATTTTATGTCTTTTTGGAAAAAAATATTAATTTTAATCCCTGTATTTATAATATTTATTGATATTATAGATTATTTCTTTCAAAATAACGAGTTTATATATATAAGATCAACAATACTTTATTTAATTTTTACGTTATTTATAATTAAAGTAAATAAAATTTATATTGATAATGTTTATAAATATTTTTTGATTTTTTATTTTTATATATTATTTGATTCTTTGTTTAACTCTACAAACTTACGCATAACTCTTACTGGCAATTTATCAATTTTTATAAATACATCTTTTTATTTACTATCGTTAAATGTTTTTAAAACAAGGAAGGATCTAGAATTATTTAAATTTTGGTTAGTTTCAATTCCAATATTATTTTTGATTAATCTAATCATATTTACAGGTTTAGGAATAGGAGATACAGTTTATGGTGCCGAAAATGCAATTAGAGTTGGCAACCTACATCACTCTCGCATATATGCAGGCTCTTTAGTTGTGCTTATTTCTCTAATATTTATTAAATATAGCAATAATAAGATAAGAGACTTAACTTTAATTGGAACGTTAATTATTATTCTTGTTTTATCAATGAGAAGAACAGCATTGTTAATTATAATAACTGGTATCGCTGTATATTTAATATCATATAGAAGTGTGAATGTGTTTAAAATATCTTTAATATTAATTATATTTATCATTTCAACATATCCATTATATAAAGAACCTTTAAACGAGATTATTGAAAAACGAGGAACAAGAATTGAAACGAGCGAAGAGGTAATTGAAGAAGAAACTAGATATCTTGAAGTTTTAGCTGTAACAGAAAAAATATTTAGTTTTAATGACTTTAAATATTCACTCTTTGGAACTGAATTTTTAAATTCATTTGGTACTTATTCAACCGAAAAGATTAAGTTACCCAATGACAGAATTCTACATACGGATTATGCTGTAATTTTACATGGCTCAGGCTTAATTGGCTTAATATTGTATTTAATATTTTTACTTCAAATACTGTTAATAATTATTCATTGGATAAAAATATATGGTTTTAAAAATGATATTTCAATTTTCTATGTAATGCTTTATTTATCATTAGTTATTGTTACAATATCTGGGAGTATTCTTAATATAACATTTAGAACTTTTTATTTTATTATATTAGGAGCAATAAATGGTTATACTAAAAATCAAATTAATAGAATAAAAGATGGATATTCTACTAATTATTAAAACACCTCCACCTATAACTGGTGTAACACTAACAAATCTTCAAGTAAAAAACTGTCTATCAAAACATAGTCAATTCAGTTTAAGAACAATAAAAATTTCATACAAAAAGCAACTTTATAATAATAACATATTTTATTCACTTACAATATTTATAAAAAAGTTCATAATATTAGTTTATAATTTATTAAAAAAAAGACCTTCAGTAATTTATTTTCAAATATCATTATTTGGATTTTCTTTTTTCAGGGACTTCATATTTATAACAATTATAAAAATTTTTAGAATTCCTTTAATATTTCATATTAAT